>NZ_QFFX01000018.1:0-52528 GCF_023522295.1 Prevotella sp. TCVGH
AATTATTCCGTTTCCTACTCATTATCAGTCAGTTTACACCAACTTCGATATTTCTTCATTTTCGCTGATTAGTTGCATTGCTAAAGCATGCAAATTGCAGGCTTAACTCAATGCTTTAATCGCAAAAAGATGGTGAAAACAGAAAGAAAAAGAGCAGGACTAAACGTAACAAGTTCAATCACAAGAGGTTATAAAACTTTCTCATATTTCGCGTATTTGCGACCAACTTTGCTGTTGGATGTTTTCACGCGAGTTTTGAGAGGCACTTTGTAAAGATAATTCAGCATTTATAATCAGTCCAAACAGCATGCCTCCAAGTTCATATACACAGTGTTGTTGGGGCAGTTTTTCTCGAAGAGTACGCATCAATTTACCAGCAAAAAATGAGGAAAATGTGATTTGTGACGCAACTACCAACGAAACATAATGACGCCAAATTTTTAAGTTACAACGAGTAAGTTACACGCTTTATTCCTGTTCAGAATGACAAAAACATACCAAATCCTGCATGAAAGAGATGCAACGCAATCTTGTTTTTAAAGGTATGCGTGTGACTTAATTCCACTGGCTCTCCCTGTTGCTGAAATGAGTGCTTCGCTTGGAAGGTGTACTTGGGTGAAGAATAATCGTAACCGATATATCCCTTAAAAGACAAACCGGGTCGATAAGCCCAAGTTAGAGATGCCTCAGTGGAATAAACCATCGCACGAGTTGACTCTTGTGACATCAGTTCGGAGACACGAGCTTGCTGACCGTCGCCCCAACTATCAAGCGTTTTCAACAATCGAGCTTTGATTTCGGGAGAGGCAAACGCCAATTTGTTGTTGTCTGGAATAGAGTTGATTTGCGCTCTTAAATCATCTACATCCACTTGCGCAACAGCATAAACGTGTTGATCGGTTATCACTCTACGTCCAACAAGGAGCTTACTTCCAACTCGCAAACGATTAAAAATAGGATAAGAGAAATACACTCCCCCACTAAAATCAAACAATCCCATGGGATAAGCTTCTGTTCCTATCAGCTTCATATAAGAGGCAATTAACTGCTTATCTACCCCTTCGATGGACAGATAGTTGTCTGGATTGACATCAAAGGTCGCTTTGATAGGGATTGCGGTAGCTCGTATCTGTCCTCCTAATCCCACATAATTGTTCAAGAAGTACGCTCCTTCCATACTCACACTGACATTTGTTCCTAAATGCAGGTGTAAATCGAAAGCGTGATCATCAACTTGATAGTTTTTAGAAGTAGAAGACTGAACGGCAACGTGCGAAACAGAAAGCTGTTCAGTACCCATGCCAGCATCTACAGTGATGCCCAAAAAAGACGGATTTTGCTGTTCGTTGGAAGAGAAAGCTTTTAGCACACTACGTTTTTTACCTTTTCCCTTCATCAGCAAGTCTGTCACGAAGTAACCCAAATCTGTTGCTATAAT
This sequence comes from Prevotella sp. TCVGH, assembly GCF_023522295.1. NCBI lineage: Bacteria > Pseudomonadati > Bacteroidota > Bacteroidia > Bacteroidales > Prevotellaceae > Prevotella > Prevotella sp. TCVGH. The sequence goes on from NZ_QFFX01000018.1 coordinate 1,439, forward strand.
ACCCACGCCAGCACCTACCAACACATCTGTCACCCAGTGACGATTGTTTAATACGCGTCCAACAGCGGTTGCGGTAGCCATAGAATATCCAGCAACACTATACCATGGGCTCTGCGTTTGTCCGTATTCTTTGTGTAGAATGGTGGCCGCCATAAAAGCTGTCGCAGTATGTCCTGACGGAAAAGAATTGCTGGAAGAACCATCAGGACGTCTTTCACGAACGGTGTACTTCAGTGTATTCGTAAGACCTGCCATGAACATCGCCGAGATAGCATTACTCGCAGCTAAACGTTTCCACGAGCTTTGTCCTTCAACACCCGCTGCATGAAGTCCCCAAGTGGCAACGAGCGGAGCATATTGTGTAAAATTATCCCATGGTTGATGATAGTCTTTCTGAAACAAGTTCCGCATCTCTCTAAAATCATGTTGCCGTGATTTGATAAGAAGTCCTGCGGCAACGAATCCCAACCCTTGATAGGTGATATCAATCTTGTAATCTTTTTTTGTAGTAACGCTATCGTTTACGTGCGGACGTGGAAGCACCATACTGGCAGTAGAGTCAGGCTTTTGGGCATAAAGTGCTTGCGTCCATAAGCCCAACATACAAAGCATCAGAATGAAAATAACCCCCCGAAAAAGAGAAGACGAATAAAAAAATAAGTTTATTAGTAGATACTTTCTACACATCATACATTTGTTTCAAAATAAAGTGCAAAGGTACAGTATCTTTCTGTTTTACACAAAGTTTTTTTATTCAGCAATGATGAAATTCGTTTAAGTTATTGACAGATATCAAATTATTTTGCTATCTTTGTGCAAGGAATAAGGGATATAAGCCAGCAATACCAGTCATTGTTTGGTTCATTATCCATTTCTTTTTAATGACTATTAATTCATTGTTATGAGGTTACAGCTCATTCTCTTTTCTATCTTCATGCTATGCTGCTCTTGCTCTCGCCACAAAACAGAACAAGAGACGGTAACCATTGACACCATTCCCATGATGGTGATGCAAATACAGAAATGCTCAAAACTATATACCGCAGAATATAAGGTTCATAAAATCATCACCCATGATGACAAGATGAAGCTAAATGGCTCTTTTATGAAAAAAGATTTTAGCATTAACCTGCCATTGGGAAGTCGAAAGATAGCCATTCCGATGGATGCAACACTGAAGGCTTATATCGATTTCGCTGACTTTAATGAAGACAAGGTGAAAAGACAAGGTGACAAAATCGAGATTATCTTACCAGACCCTCATGTTACTCTCACCTCTACACGAATCAATCACGACGAAATAAAGCAATATGTTGCCCTCACTCGGAGCCGATTCAGCGATGAAGAATTATCCTCCTACGAACGGCAAGGACGAGAGGCAATTATCAAAGACATTCCTTCCATGGGTATGATGGATATGGCACGTGAGAGTGCTGCAAGGACACTTATCCCGATGATAGAACAGATGGGGTTTGAAGAGTCAAACATTACCATCTCTTTTCGTAAGCATTATACACTTAATGACATCAAGTCTTTACTTGACAAAACGACCATAGAACATGGAAACAATGCCAAATAAGCAGTTCAATCGTAACCACAGATTTTCATTGATGACACGACTCAAGATTGCAATCGCAATAGTCGTGGTGGTGTGTTTGGGCATTTTTGTCTGGAAACTCTTCTCCAGCAAGAATGGTTTCTCACTCTCTCCCAATAACGATATCAACATTACTCCTACTCAAATACAAAGTATTCGAGACATTGGGCAATGGGAGTTTTTGGCTATCAATAATGAGGAAATCATCGATACGGTGAGACATGGCTTCTTTGGAGATGCCGAATTGGTACGCATTTATTATGGAACATTACGTTTAGGAATTGATTTGCAAGACACAGATAAGGACTTCATCCGTGTTCAGGGCGACTCTATTCTCGTTCAACTCCCTCCTATAAAACTGCTGGATCATCAGTTTATTGACGAAGCCCGCACCACCTCGTTCTTCGAAAAAGGTGACTGGACCGCAAAAGACCGCGATGATATGTACCAAAGAGCGTATGAAGCGATGTTAGAAAGATGTCTTGTAGAACAGAATATCAAAAGTGCTGAACGCAATGCCAATCAACAATTTTTCCGTTTGATGAAAGCCATGGGACATGAGAATGTGATTATTAGAAATACGCCCTACATGCAGAAGCCCAAGAAGTAACACCTAAAAACTCATCATAAATCCAAATCTCACACCGTTTTTGTTGACACCTGGGTGATCGTTGTAATTAAATCTGTGAACAAAATCAATGGAGAAGACTTTAAGAACGTTATGAACACCTGCCACCAACTCCATATACGGCACCTTTTTATCCATGATGTACGAACCTTCAGGGAAGACAAAAAGGTTGTCCTGACTTTGATTTTGACTCAATGAGGGGTTATTCTTGTCGGTCACTGTACCAAACATTCCCTTGAAAGCAACGTATTCGCGCCACTTCAACCGCTTAATCAAAGGTATTCGATTTAAGATTTTACCGTTCAAGTCCCATGAGATAGACCAGAAAGCATATCGATCATTGAGAAATTCCATGTTACGCATCAACGAGAAGGTCTCCTTATGTTCAAAGAAAGAAAGGTTGACCGGTGGCATAATTAGCAAGGGGAAAGGAACCCGATCCCACTGTGCACCCACATTGATGATGCCATCTACATAGCCCCAGCTGCCCAACCATTGTCGCTTGTACATACCTAACTCCGTAAAATTTAAGCGATATTGTCCGCCTAAGAAGTTTTTTAATCCTACCGTATGTGATAAGGTAAACTCGGGACTGTCTAAGTTGATGGGAACTCTTTTCTGCTTTGTATTGATAAAAGTCTGCCCAGGACAGTATCTAACTCCGAATTTCAATTCTGTTGTTCGTATCTGGTTCATTTCTTCACCGTCTGTCAGACGAATGAAATGTAAATCTCCTGCCACTTCATTACTTTCGGCTTTGAGCGAACTGTTGACGCTGAAACCCCAATCAGTCTCATACACAAACGAAAGTTTCTGTCGGTTATAGAAGTACATCTGCTGCACCTTTTGCGTCTTGAAAGCCATAAAAGCATTGTCTTTGTTATGAATTAAAAACTTATCAGCAGGCGACATCACATCATAAGCTGTTTCAAAAATAAGGTTTCGTTGTGGAAACTCGAAAGGCGAATTCTTCTTCTTATTCAACGAATAAGTGAGTTCTGTGCCATAATATGCTTTCTTAGATTTTGTTCCGTAAGCTGCATAACCATTCCAAAAGAGGTGAGGATTTAGTGCTGCCATCGTACGTCCACTTAATCGAAAACGAAGACCATCTACGAAATTCGATGAAATCAACGTATTCACAGGACCCAAATCGAACTTACTTGGACGCTGACTACTGCTGGTTTCCACATAGTTTTCTACCAAAGCCTTAACGCCTATTATCAACCATTTAAAGTTTTTAGATTGCTCCATGCGATGCACAAACGCATCCATAGACGACTCTCCCTTGGTCAATTCCACTGCTCGATAACGATTCCAGAAGTTGTCATCTCTGACCATTGCATCGGCTTCGTGCCGGACTTTCAATCGTCCTTTGAATAATTTGTTAGGCAATTCATCAAATGCATAATCGTGCAAACGCGTATTTCGCACCACCAATGCCTTGGAAAGGAAACTCGTTAAGGATAATTCTGCCCACATATCGTCCTTCGTCAGCACCCATTCACCGTTGTCAAGTCGTGTAAATTCCTGATCTACATGTAGATTTTCTACAAAGTTTACATCGCTCTTTTTAGGCATAGTCAGCTTACATTTTTTTACATGTAATGATGAATCTGCCAAGACATACAATTCACCTCTAAAGCCAAAGTCTTGCTGATTGTTTGGAATGAATTGCAGATGATAGCACAAGTCTCTGTCCACATACACCGTATCTTCTATATAATAACGATAAAAGGAAATGGCTGTACGCCCTATCGGACTGACAAACGGATATTGGAGCAAACGGATGTAATCGTCATAGATATCTACACTCTGGAAAACATCTTTCAGAATGACATTCAAAGCATCGCCTGTTTGTAAGAGTTTGTTCACTCCTTGACTCTGTTGTCCTTTAATAATCTCTTTCTCTGATTTAGGTTCTTTTCTGTAAATGTGCTGGGTCACCGTTTCATCTACAGACACAGGAAGCACTAATTTGTTGTTGTAAGGACTGGTTTCTATCTGATCCAACACCCATTGTGACTTACCAAATCTGCCCGACTCAATATCTTCAGGCTTGACATCATTCAGCGATAAGGTGAGTTTTTGATACCTATTGTATTGATAATAAGGATAATTGTCGAGGTGACTCTGCTTCTTTGCTTCAATCACCCGCTTCATCAATTCTACTGCTGGATTATTCTTCCGAGAGTACCTCCCTCTCTTGCTCTTCACCACAACTTCATTTAAGCTTTTCGAATCTTCTTTTAATACGATTTTAAGATACGTTGGAGTGTGCGCATCTACCTTGATTGTCTGCGATTTGAAGCCCACAGAACTGAACGTGAGCACCCACCCTTCGTGTCTGGGAATGCTAAATTTACCTTCTATATCACTGGCTGCAGCCACATGATTGCCCTTATACATGGCACTGGCAAACGGAATAGCATAGCCATCTGTATCCACAATTTCACCTGTAATCTGGGCGTTGGCGGTCAACACCATCGCCATCGTCAATATCATGCATGTAATTAATCTTCTCACCTTCATCAATATCTTTCCTCATCTGATAGCACAGACGTATCGTTGTCTTTTATTTTCCTTATTCTTCAGCATCTCCTTCCAGCATCATGGACGAAGAACAGCACATTTGCTTGCGATAGTAGATGCCATTCAAGCCAAAAGCGAAGCAAGTTTTCTTACGCTCTTGAGCCATCGACTACTACATACAAAGGTATACATATTCTTGCAATTTTAATGAAAACTCTTTGGATATTAATATTTTTTCTGTTATTTTTGCACCCTAATATGAATCGTCCGCCATTATTAGCCGTAGTCTTTGGCACTGGATTCGGAAGTGGATTCTGGCCTTGGGGGCCAGGAACTGCAGGTGCATTATTGGCCTCATTGATGTGGCTAAGCATGATTCATTTCTTCTCTCCCACTGCTCTTTTTATCCTAACTTTGGCATTGATTGTCCTTGGTACTATCATTGGCACATGGGCAACGAACCAACTGGAACCTTTTTGGGGACCAGATCCCAAGCGTGTTGTCATTGATGAAATGGTGGGAGTGTGGATTCCATTACTTATCTCACCCACCAACAACTTATGGTTTGCATTGGGTGCGTTTGGTTTATTCCGCTTTTTTGATATTCTGAAGCCATTGGGAATCCGACAATTGGACCAGCGACAAGGCGGTTTTTGGGTAATGGCAGACGACATCTTAGCAGGTACTTATAGTCTAATCGTATTAGCAATTATACAATGGGCTATCTAAAGAATGCAATGGTTACGTTTGGAAAGGCACAAGTGTCGGCATGGATTGCTTCCATCGTCGACTTTTCCATCACCGTTGGTCTATCTCAGTTGGTGAACTTGTGGTATGGCTACTGCACGTTTACTGGAGCACTGATGGGAGGTATCATCAACTGTCTCATCAACTATAAGTGGGTATTTCATCCAGACGATGTAAAGAAAAAGAGTATTGTCACACGCTATATGATAGTATGGGCAGGAAGTATTGGACTCAATACCTTTGGAACATTAACCTTAACCGAGCTCACTGGCATCAATTTTGTCGTTATCAAAGCTATTGTTGCCATTGCTGTTGCTATTTTATGGAATTACCAATTACAGAAACTATTTGTATTCCGTTCGTCCAACTATATCCCCTTAAGAAAGAAAATTAGAAGAAAACGTCACCATAGTGACCTTTCTGATGCACCAACATCCAAATAGTTGGTGTCACCAGCTCTTAAACAAAACAAAAATGAAGTACAGAGATTATTTACAAGACCGCATCTATAAAATCATCAATCCCATCATTCACGGAATGATAAAGATAGGTATCACCCCCAACATGGTAACCACCATCGGATTCTTAGGAAACGTATTAGCCACCGCGATGTTTATCCTTGCCAGCGAACAAGCCACTCCTGAAGCGGGTTATGCCATGATTGGATGGGGCGGAGCCATACTTATTTTCTCAGGATTGTTTGATATGATGGACGGTCGATTGGCACGCTTAGGCAACATGTCCACTGCCTTTGGTGCTTTTTGGGATAGCACTTTGGATCGTTATAGCGAACTCTTTTCGCTCTTTGGTCTCACACTTTATCTTCTCAATACCGTAGGTACATGGGCTGGTGTCATCTCTTTCTTGGCATTGGTTGGCTCTATCATGGTGAGTTATGTACGTGCCAGAGCCGAAGGACTTGACATTGAGTGCAAAGTGGGACTGATGCAACGTCCCGAACGAGTGGTCGTTACCTCCCTCGTTGCCATACTTACGGGTATTTTTAACAGCAATGGGTGGCTCATAGGGGGCATGATTCTCATTGCCGTATTAGCCAACATCACCGCTTTTTGGCGTGTAGCGCATTGCTACAAGCTGCTCAAAAATCAATAAATGTTCAGCATTTACATCGTCATCTTATACCTTACGTTATTCGCCTATAAGCCGACACGCAAAATAGCCTTAGTATTAACGCCTTGGGCTATCTTTGGTTGTTCGTACGATTGCATGCGACTCCTCCCCAACTATGAGGTAAATCCCATTGATATTCGTGGACTATACGAAACCGAGAAACAGTGGTTTGGCATCGTAACAGCTTCTGGCACCGTGACACCCAACGAGTTTTTTGCACTTCACCACCACGCTGTCGCCGACCTCTTGGCAGGCTTTTTCTATCTTTGTTGGGTGCCTGTGCCCATTGGATTCAGCATATATCTATATATAAAAGGTGATAGTAAGAATTATCTTCGTTTCTCTACCGCCTTTCTTCTCATCAACTTTGTAGGCTTTGCAGGTTATTACATCCACCCTGCTGCCCCACCCTGGTACGTCATGCAATATGGTTTTGAACCCATACTGCATACCCCTGGCAATGTTGCTGGCTTAGGACGCTTCGACCAACTCACGGGCATCCCAGTATTCCAAGCCCTCTATGGTAAAAACTCCAACGTGTTCGCTGCCGTTCCCTCCTTGCACGCAGCCTACATGTTAGTCACCACTATTTATGCCATTATCAGCAAGCAGCGCAAGGCAACCATTGGTATTTTTGCCATTATTTGTGTGGGCATTTGGTTCACCGCTATTTATAGTGGGCATCATTATGTCATAGATGTGCTGTTGGGCATTCTCACCTGCTTTGTTGGAATAGGGATATTAGAATTTGTTTTGCTAAAGATGCCGACCATACAGCAGTTCATGAAGCAATATGTGCAGCTTATTTCGCCAAAATAACGCATCTACCCCAAATCTTTTGTAAAGTATCATTGCTATTCTATCTGTCACATTTCGTTCCAAAAATGTAGACCATACACACTTTTTTCATAAATTTGCAGTCTCACTTTAACGAAACGATTCATAGATGGACAAACGACTATTTTTTATACTTCTCATGTGTCCAATGTTTATTACGACATGGGCTACTACCACCAAAGATAACGACAAGGAACAACAATGGAGCGTGAAAGCAGGAATTGGCACTTCAGCGGCAGAAACAGAAAGTTCTGATAACCGCACTTTTTACAGCAGTCCTGATGCATCGAGCAATCTCTTCTATCTTCAAGGCGATTATTATCTCACGCCCAAACTTACGCTTTCGGGTGGAGTGTACTTTGAACAAACAGGACTACTGGATAACTTTTCGCAAGATATCGGGTTGCTACGGGTCAACACAGCAGGTCTCACAGTCGGTTCAAAATATTATTTTTTACCTAAGAAGTGGGTGGTTCAAGCATACGCAGGAGCCTTTGCACAAACCAACTTCCTTAACTTAAAATGTACTACAGGTAAAAAATATTACGTTTCTAACAATCAGTATCGGGGAGCAGGACTTGATGTTAATTACGACATTCAGCGTCCTGCATTAAGCATTGTTCCACAAGTGGGCTTAGACCTACGCATTTTTAGTTCGGTTTCTCTATGTGTAGATTTTAACTATCAGTTTGGTTTGTGGGGACATCAGCGTTGCGACTTCCGCTTTAACAGTGGACCTTTACAAGGTGTATCCAGTTCACAAACAACAAGCAACATAAAACCGGGAATATCCATTGGTGTAAAAGTAGACTTTCCGATGCGCAAATTCACCTCAGGCGAGCTTGACAATCTGCTTGAGATGCTTTTCAGTATCTTGTCTGGACCAAGAGCTCAAGATAGATATCAATCGCCTTACTTACGTTAAATGGTCACATCAAAAAGTGCTATTTGCCAACGCTTAAAACTTTGAATTATTTTTACATACGTTCAAAATACGAGCGTTTTAGTCACCAACTGTACATTTGCTCGCAAATACGCGAGTTTTGCAAACATCTGTTTATCAGCGCATTAAGCTGTTTTCACCCTTTCTCAACTTCATTAGAAGCATGCTTTAAGCGCGTTAAGTCATTGGATTAAGGCTACTAAAGTATGCGAATAGAGGCACAATTTGCATGTAATAGCGGCATTAACTCAATGGGATAACAAAAACGAAGACCGAAAAACACATTTTTAACGGCATTTTCTCGGTCTTCATTTTCTATTTTGCAACTTTCAAAAAATCAATTATTTTTACATATCACCTGTTTTTCTTCCGTATTTCATACAGTGCAACATTCTTGCTATGTCCTATTGACCTTCCATGAATTTCTTGGCTGCACGCAACTGATGACGCATATTGGTTAACAATTGTTCGCTCTCTTGTAACAAGTTGAGATACACCAATGATAGCTGGAATGTTTCGTTTCCTTCTGCCATTTGTATGCGGTCGATGTGTTGCTTACGAATACGACTCAGTTCGGTTTCAAACTGTTCTGCCTCATCCAGTACCTGTCGATAATTTTCAAAACGCCCTGTTGCGATGGTTTTCTCTGTTTGTGATATCAAATCTATCACCTTTCTGTAAATCGGTTGATATTCTTCCACCAATTCAGGTGTAATAGGTGTGAAGTTATTATCAACGTGTTCCTTAATCGGATCGAGCATACGACGCAGCACATAAATATACTGTTGCGAGGCATTGATGCCAACATGGAACCAAGTGTTGCGCTCTATGGCAATGTCCATCGGTGCTTTGCGAAGTGCCAGTAACTCTTGCCGACGATACTTCAACAAAATGGTTTTCTCGTTGTGCAAATCACGTGCAGCATGTCGCAACAAGCTGGGCTTGTCTGTCACAAAGCCTTCAATAATCGTTTTGTATTGTTCAATGGCAAAATTTGCCATATAACTTTGGGTTCTGCTCACGTGCTTGCTAAGCAAGTCCCACAAAATAACGGGGTCTTGCGTTCGCATCATCAAGCGGAAACTATTATCTTTGTCGGTATCACCCACCGATTTTCCAGTGTTATTTCTAAACAATCGATAAACCACCAAGCCCATAAAGGCTGCCTGAATGACAATGCCGCCATAGTACATGAGCAAACCAACCAAGGCAGAGGCAACAAACGCTACGCCTGCTGTGATGAACCAACCACCAATCACCGATATGACTCCAGTGACACGGAACACTGCACTCTCCCTACTCCACGCACGATCGGCAAGGCTGGAACCCATGGCAACCATGAAAGTGACGTAGGTTGTTGACAAAGGGAGCTTATAATTCGTACCAATAGTGATGAGCAGAGACGCCAACACTAAGTTCACTGCCGCACGAACCACATCGAATGCTGCCCCATGATCGAGCGTCACAGACCGCTGGTTGAAGCGATTATCCAGCCAACCTCGCACACGCTCAGGAATGATATTGCTCACATAGGTGTTGCTATTCTGCGTAAAACGCACGATACTACGGGCTGCCGCACTCGAGCCGAACATCTCGTCGCCCTCGTCTTGACGCGATAAATCCACAGAAGTTTTGATAACACGGTGGGCTTTCTTAGAAGTTGCCATTGCCACAATCATAATCAAACCAGCCAAAAGCAAATAAAAAGGAGGTGTCTTGGCACTCTCTATCAAACTGGTCATCAAGAAAGAAGTGGGAGCAGCACCGCTACTTTGTGCCATATAAGTTTGGTATGAATCAAGTCCTGCGAGAGGAACACCAATGAAGTTGACCAAGTCGTTTCCTGCAAAAGCCATTGCCAAGGCAAACGTTCCCATCAACACCACAAACTTAAAGATATTGACGCCTACCAAATGCATGAACTGCATCACGATGGCTGAACCTATAAAGGTATAAATGAGCAATGTACCAATATGCCCGTTAATCCAAGATTGAGCATCTTCGGGTATGTAGGGAGATTTTCCAACCCCTTTCATAAAAATGAAATAAGCAAGGGCTGTAAAAGCAATTCCTCCAAAGATAGCAATGGTGTAACGTGAGTGTTTCTGGTAATTAAAGGTGAACACCACACGTGTGATGTACTGCACAACAACACCAAACACAAAGGCAATGGCAACACTCACAAAGATGGCGATAATTACTTGTAAGGCTTTTTCGGTGTTCAGCAAGTCGCTAAATGCCAAACTGTCATCTCCTATCATCTTAATGGTTGCCACCATAAAGGTTGCTCCCAATAACTCGAAGACCAAAGAAACTGTGGTGGAAGTGGGCATTCCCAAGGTATTGAAGATGTCCAGTACAATGACATCGGTCACCATCACGGCTAAAAAGATAACCATCACTTCGTGAAAACTGTATTGGGCAGGATTCATAATGCCGTGACGAGCCACATCCATCATACCCGAGGACATCACCGCACCCAAGATAACACCACAAGAAGCAACGATGAGAATGGTGCGGAATGTGGCAACCTTAGCACCAACAGCCGACTGCAAGAAGTTGACAGCATCGTTGGACACACCTACAAACAAGTCAAATACTGCCAAACAAAGCAGAAAAACGACGATGCACAAATAAATTGTTAACATTGATATCAGTTAAAAATGAATAATCTTTGTTCAGTTTGCCATTGGACATCCTGATTTCTGGTGCAAAACTAATAGAGCGATGTTACAAGACTTTTAAACACATATTACAATTGTGTGACGAACGAAAATATTTAAAATATTGACTACTCTATGGGATGATTTCAATTTTATATTGTATCTTTGTACACAAAATATTGAGACAAGACATAGAGATGAGTCATGCCAATTACACTCATACGCTGAGACGCACGGTAGAACAATTATCAACATTCACTTCACTCAACAGCCTGCGCAACAGTCAACGCAACAGATACCCCCTCCCTTCAAGTAAGGCACTTGAAGTATTATTGGGTAGCATGTGGTCTTGCAAGTACAAAGAGAAATGGTCTGCAATACATGAAAAACGCTCAACGAATGTCATTGCAGGCTTTTTTGACATTCCCTTTCAAAAGAGAACACTACAACAAAGAATTAAATCACATTTTTCAATATAACCATTAATTATCAATTCAATCAAATGGAATTTGAACTCATCGCCAAAACTTTTATGGGATTAGAGCCTGTTTTGGCACAAGAGCTAACCCAACTGGGTGCAAACAATGTACAGATAGGACGCAGAATGGTGTCGTTTTCGGGCAATCAAGAAATGATGTACCGTGCCAATTTCCAACTCCATACAGCTATTCGGATTCTCAAACCCATTAAACATTTCAAAGCACGGAGTGCAGAGGATGTATACGAAGAGGTGAAACATGTAGACTGGAGTCAATACATAGAACAAGGAAAGACTTTCTCGGTAGACTCTGTTGTCTATTCTGAAGAGTTTAGAAACTCAAGATTTGTTACCTATAAAGTGAAAGATGCCATCGTAGACCAATTCCGTGAAAACACAGGAACACGTCCAAATATCTCGGTGAGCAATCCAGATATTCGGCTACATATACACATTGCCGAGGACGACGCAACACTTTCTTTGGACTCGAGTGGCGAGTCATTGCATCGAAGAGGCTATCGCCAAGAGTCAGTAGAGGCTCCTTTGAACGAGGTGTTGGCTGCCGGAATGATTATGATGACAGGCTGGAAGGGTGAAACAGATTTCATTGACCCCATGTGTGGCAGTGGTACACTACTGATAGAAGCTGCCATGATTGCTCGAAACATGAGTCCTGGCATCTTCAGAAAGGAGTTTGCATTTGAGAAATGGCCTGACTTTAACCAAGAACTTTTCGACCATATCTATAATGATGACTCGCAAGAAAGGGAGTTCGAGCATCACATCTATGGCTATGATATTGATATGAAAGCCGTGAATACTGCACGATTGAACGCAAAAGCTGCAGGCTTTACAAAAGATATTACAATAGAACAGGCTGACTTTAAGAACTTTACACAGCCCTCACAACCAAGCATCATCATCACAAACCCACCGTATGGTGAGCGTATCTCCACACCCAATTTGCTCGGAACGTACAAGATGATTGGCGAACGACTGAAACATGAATTCATGGGGAACGATGCGTGGATATTGAGTTATCGTGAGGAATGCTTTGAACAGATAGGGCTCAAGCCGTCTATCAAAATTCCTGTGTTCAACGGAAGCTTAGAGTGTGAGTTTAGAAAATATGCTATTTTCGGTGGCAGAATGAAGGATTTCCGTGCAGAAGGAGGCATTGTAAAGACTGCAGAAGAGAAGAAGGCGATGGCTGAGAAGCATCGGTTTAAGAAAAATCGCGAGTTCAAAAAACGCTTAGAAGAAAACGAAGAGAACGAAATTGCGGACATCCGTTCGTTCAAATTTCATTCTTTAGAACGAGTACAGGAAAGAGACGAGCGCAAAAAAGGCGGTAACCGTCGCAACGATCGCTCGTATGATAATGATGATATGCCTGCTTACAAAGGCAAGAAACGCTTTGACAAAGACGGACGTGGACGGTCATTTGGTAAACGAGGTGGTAAAGAACATGGAAGAAAGAATTATCAAATAGACGATTATGAATAAAACTTGGTTCAGTTTTCTTACCCTCATTGCCCTATTCGTAGGTGGACAAAAGGTTATGGGACAAAAACTATTCACACTCGAAGAGTTAAACTTTGGAGGGAAAAACTATCGAAAGTTCGTCCCAGAAAATCGCTACACTACATGGTGGGGCGATGAACTGATTCGCACAGACGCTAACCAATGCTGTGTTATCGACAAGAAATCGGGCAAGGAAACGCCTCTCTTTACCTTAGAAGACATAAAAAAACATGCCACAACCAATGATGCGAACGAGATAAAAGATTTATACAACGTCTCTTTCCCTTATCCTAACAAGTCGTTGGTATTACTACAATATGGCACTACGAGATGTTTATACAATTGGAAAACGCACAAAACAGTATGGAAAGGGAGTACTGCTAACGAGGAAATTTCTGAATGGAATCCTGTTTCAAAGGCTACCTCTTATATCCAATCTGAAAGTCATCAACTCTTTATCCGCACCGCTGATGGCAACGACACCCAGTTGACAACCGACGGAAGTCGTGAGATCGTGTATGGTCAAAGCGTACACCGTGACGAATTTGGCATACACAAAGGTATGTTTTGGGCACCCAATGGACAGAAATTGGCATTCTATCGCATGGATCAGAGCATGGTGGCTGATTACCCACAAGTGAACATTTTCGGTAGAATAGCGAAATGCGAGCCCGACAAATACCCCATGGCAGGCGAGACAAGTCACAAGGTAACGGTGTTAGTGTATGATTTAACCACAAAAAAGACGGTTACTTTGCAGGCTGGTGACCCCACCGACCGATATTTTACCAACATTGCATGGAGTCCAGACAGCAAGACCATCTATATGTTTGAGCTGAATAGAGACCAAAATGACTGTCGGTTGGTGAGCTACGATGCGCAAACAGGCAAGAAAATCGCAGAGCTTTACCGAGAGACGCACGATAAATATGTAGAGCCGCAGCACCCCATTGTATTCTTACCTTGGGACAACAACCTCTTCATCATGCAAAGTCAACGTGACGGTTACAACCATTTATATCTCTATCAATCAAACGGTAAGTTGGTAAAACAACTTACCAAAGGCAAATGGGTGGTGTTGGACGTGATAGGATTCAACGTAAAAGACAAGTCGATTGTCTATACTTCTACCGAAAAGCATGCGCTGCAAACCAACACATACACCGTGAATGTTAAGACTGGAAAGCGCAGATTGTTGGACAACGGGCGTGGCTATCACAGTCCGTCATTATCTCCTTCCGGAACATTTATCGTAGATAAGTACAGCGAACCCACCGTTCCACGCAACATCGAGATTGTCAATACTGCCAACGGAAAGCGCACCCAGTACTTTGAAGCGGCTGATCCGTGGAAAGGATATCAAGTACCAACCTTTACATGTGGCACTCTCAAAGCCGCTGACGGCACGACCGACTTGTACTATCGCATGGTGAAACCAGCCAACTTTGATGAAAACAAGAAATATCCTTTGGTGCTTTATGTGTACGGAGGACCTCATGCACACAACGTAGATGCACGTTGGCATTACGCTTCTCGCAGTTGGGAAACTTACATGGCACAGAAGGGATACATCCTCCTCATACTCGATAACAGAGGAAGTGAGCGGCGAGGAAGGGATTTTGAACAAGCAACATTCCGCCAATTAGGTCAGATAGAGATGCAAGACCAAATGAAGGGCATTGAATATGTGAAGACTTTGCCATACGTAGATGCCAACAGAATAGGCGTGCATGGTTGGAGTTTCGGTGGTTTTATGACCATTTCGCTGATGACAAATTATCCCGAAACCTTCAAAGTGGGTGTTGCTGGTGGTCCTGTTATTGATTGGAAATGGTACGAAGTGATGTATGGAGAGCGCTATATGGACACACCGCAAGCCAATCCCGAAGGTTACAGCAAGACTTCCTTGATACCACAAGCCAAGAATTTGAAAGGAAAGTTACAAATTATTCAAGGCACTAACGACAAAACGGTAGTGCCTCAACACTGCTTGTCGTTCATTGCTGAGTGTATCAAACAAGGCACTCAACCCGATTTCTTCGTCTATCCAGGTGAACCACACAATATGAGAGGACACCAAAGTGTTCACCTCCACGAACGCATTACACAGTACTTTGAAGATTATCTGAAATAAAAAAGGAAACATACGCATGAAGATATTATTATTAGGTAGTGGCGGAAGAGAACACGCCTTGGGCTGGAAAATAGCACAGAGCAAACGAGTGACACAACTATTCATCGCTCCCGGCAATGCTGGAACAAGTGAAGTAGGCACCAACGTCGACATTCAGGTGAACGATTTCGATGCCATCAAAGATTTTATTTGCAACCAAAAGATTGAAATGGTTGTCGTTGGACCCGAAGATCCACTTGTGAATGGCATCTACGATGCGTTGAAAAATGACTCTCGAACCAAAGACACCGTGGTCATAGGCCCATCGAAAGAAGGGGCAAAACTGGAAGGTAGCAAGGATTTTGCCAAGGCTTTCATGCAACGCCACCATATTCCAACCGCCCGATACCACACCTTTACGGGTGAGACGTTAGATGAAGGACTTCGCTTCTTGGAGACTTTAGAGGCTCCATACGTGTTAAAAGCCGACGGACTATGTGCTGGTAAGGGCGTTTTAATACTCCCTACGCTGGCAGAAGCACAGCGAGAATTAAAGGAAATGTTAGGTGGGATGTTTGGAAAAGCGTCGGCACGAGTCGTCATAGAGGAATATTTAAGTGGAATAGAGTGTTCTGTTTTCGTCTTAACCGATGGCAAACATTATCAAATTTTGCCAGAAGCAAAGGATTACAAGCGTATTGGTGAAGGCGATACAGGACTGAATACAGGCGGCATGGGCAGCGTCTCACCGGTCCCATTTGCAGATAATGACTGGATGAAGAAGGTGGAGGAACGAATCATTCAGCCAACGATAAAGGGACTATCTGAAGAAGGTATCGACTACAAAGGCTTTATCTTCTTTGGCTTAATCAATGTAAAAGGCGAACCCATGGTGATAGAATACAACTGTAGAATGGGCGATCCGGAGACAGAAAGCGTGATGCTGAGACTTGAAAGCGACCTTGTCGATTTGTTTGAGGGCATTGCAGAAGGCAACTTAGACAAGCGTGTTGTCACCTTTGACAAACGAGCTGCCATTTGTATCATGCTCGTTAGTGGGGGTTATCCACAAAAATATGTCAAAGGATATCCTATCTCTGGGCTTGAAGAAACAGGAGACAGCATCGTTTTTCATAGTGGAACAAAACGGGAAAACAATCAAATTGTAACTGCAGGTGGGCGAGTTTTGGCAGTTACCTCTTATGGTAAAAATAAAGAAGACGCGCTAAAAAAGAGTTTTGAAATAGCCCAAAAGATTCAATTTCAAGATAAATACTTTAGAAAAGATATTGGGCAAGATATATAAGAAGTCAAGATTTGGCACACAAACAGAGACAAGGAAGGTGTCAAGCAAAAACGTCTTTTCGCTGAAAGATAGATATGCAAGTGAACAATCATGCGGTGTGAAAATCGCACAATGCATCAACTTGCAGATATGGAAATAAGGTAGATTGGTTTTATTCATGGCAAACAGATTACAACACAAGATAGCTTGTAGCCGTTATGCATTCCCACTTACGATTGTTTACGCATGTGGGATTTGGCTATTTGGCGGACTCTTTCAACATCAGCTGTGGGTTCCATTTATCCTCATGCTCGTTACCACCGTTGTAATGGCAGAGCTTAACAACCAACATGCGCTGATACGAACATATAGTAGAATGCTATCTTGTTCGTTCCTAATCATGAGTGCGAGTACCTTACCACTATTTTTTGATATAGAAAGTGGTATTATCCAACTCTGTATGGCATTGACTTATCTTTATTTATTCAAGGCTTATCAAAACAAAATGGCGATTGGCAGCGTATTCAATGCATTCTTTTTCATTGGATTAGCCAGTGTGTGGTTCGTCCAAGCTATATTCCTTTTGCCTCTTTGGTGGCTTGCATTGCGGTTTTACATCGTTGGGATGAGTTGGCGAACATTCTTTGCTTCCCTCATTGGCGTCATCACTCCCTACTGGTTTTTGAGTGGGTATTATATCTATCAAGGTAGCTTTGAACTTCTTATCGACCATTTCAAGCAACTTTGTACGTTTGGGACACTTGCCCATCTGAACGAACTTACCCATATAGAACTAATAACATTCGGTTTCATAAGCATTCTTGGCATCATAGGATTTCTTTATTTCATCACCAATAGCTCAAAAGAAAAAATAAGGATTCGCCTGCTGTTTGCTTCCTTTGCGTTGATGATGATAAGCACAATAGCATTCATTATTTTGCAACCTGTGCATTATCCATACTTGCTTCCCATGCTCATTGTGAGCGTCGCTCCATTCATTGGGCACTATTTAACCTTTTCAGTTTCACGACTATCCGCTATAACCTCTTTGGTTATCGTCACCCTTACCCTCATCATCACAGCGTATCAAATATGGATGCATTCATAGATTTACTTGTACAGTATGGTTGTTGGGGCATGTTTCTCGCCTCCTTCTTAGCAGGTTCGGTATTGCCTTTCAGTAGCGAAGCCGTCATGATGGGGTTAATGGCAGCAGGAGTTAATACGCTTCCGCTCATCATCTATGGCACCATAGGTAATGTCCTTGGCTCTCTTCTCAATTATTACATTGGTACGTTGGGACGCTTCGACTGGATAGAGAAGTACCTACATGTGAAACCTGAAAAGCTTGAAAAAGCACAAAAGTTGATAAGTAGGTATGGCGTTTGGATGGGATTCTTTGCCTTCCTTCCTATCTTAGGCAGTGCCATCGCTATCGTTTTAGGCTTGGTAAGGTCCAACATTTGGCTCACCACCTTAGCTTTCACGGTAGGAAAGGTAATGAGATATTTGCTCATTATCTATAGTATGAATTTAGTTTTATAAACATCAATCATCGAATAACAAATGAATAAAATTATATGGATAGGCATTTTACTACTGACGCTCGTTGGCTGTGAACATGCACCTCAACATAAGGCACGGCAAATCACTGTGACCATAGAACCTTTACGCTATTTCACAGAACAGATAGCTGGCGATTATTTTGAGGTCAACACAATGGTTCCGAAGGGCGGAAACCCCGAAACGTACGAACCAACGCCGCAACAAATGATTCAATTGGCGAATAGTGACTTATATATTAAGGTGGGGAATATTGGATTTGAACGCATTTGGATGACCAAACTGAAACAAAATGCTCCGCATACCCTCATCATAGACTCTTCTTATGGCATTGAACCCGTAAGGACAGGGCAAAATGTCAGCGACCCACATACGTGGATGAGTACCAAAAACGCCATTCAAATTGCTCGAAATATTTATCAAGCTTTGGCAAAGATTGACAAGAAAAACAATGCTTATTATCAAGAGAATTTAGATAAACTCCTTCAAAAAATTAACACCACCGATCAACAAATCCGCCAGTTATTAGCAAAGAAAACATCCCGAGCATTCCTCATTTACCACCCTGCCCTCACCTATTTCGCACACGACTATCAGTTACAACAAATTCCAATAGAAATAAATGGCAGAGAACCAAGCGCATCACAGCTAAAAGAGACCATTCAGACAGCGAAGGCTCTCCATGTGAAGACCTTTTTTATTCAAAAGGAATTTGCCTCTCGCCAAACACTACTCATCAGTAAATCAATGGGAGTAGACACGACTACCATCAACCCTTTGAGTGCGCATTGGCACGAACAAATGTTACTCATTGCCTCAAAAATCAAATAGTGTAATGCAACCCATTATTCAATTAAATAACGTATTTGCAGCTTATGACAAGAAAGTCGTTCTCAAAAACATCAACTTAACCATTGATGAACACGACTTCTTAGGCATCATTGGTCCTAACGGAGGGGGCAAAACAACACTGATACGATTGATTCTCGGACTTAAAAAGCCAATGAAAGGGCAGCTTTTGTTTTATAAAGAAGGGAAGCCTGTTAAGCAATTAACAATGGGCTATCTGCCGCAATACAATGCCATCGACCCTGATTTCCCCATCTCTGTAGAAGAAGTAGTGCTATCTGGCTTAAGTAACCAAAAGAAATTGTTTCACCCCTTTACCGCCAAACATCACCTCATGGTGAGCGAAACCTTAGAAAAGATGCAGCTTTCCGAGCTTCGCAACCGTGCGATTGGAACCTTGAGCGGTGGACAGTTACAGCGTGTTCTCTTAGCACGAGCCATTGTCTCTCATCCCACAGTCTTAGTTTTAGACGAACCTAACACCTACATTGATCGGCATTTCCAAACGCAAATGTACGAGATGCTGCATCAGATTCATCGCCATTGCGCCATTCTCTTAGTGAGCCATGATATTGGAGCCGTGCTACAGAATGCTCAAAATATAGCTTATGTCAACCGAAAGCTCGATTATCATGTGGCTTCCGACCTTTCAGCAGAGGATTTGCAGGGCTGTTTTCATCAACATTCGCTATTAGATGAGAGCTGGCACAAGTCTCTCTAACCAAGGATTGCTGCATCAACTTGAAGCCATAGCAAAAGGCATTCACTATCTTACTGCATTGCCACAGCAGACAGCACAGACGACTTGAAGTGAACGCACCCTTTGTGCCACCCACTTAAAGCCTATCCTTCATCTGCAGCAGCATTATCTGTGAAGATTTCAACAGCATGCTTTGCGTGATGTGCGACATAAGCAGCAGGACCATTATTGCCCACACCTTTAATAGCCAAGACTACCGATTTTTTCTTTTCGCCTGTAACAAAAAATATCACATGCTTGGCATTCATAATGGGTTTTCCCGTGAGCGCAATTCGTTTTTGTCCTGATTCAGGATGAACACCTACCGCATAAATTTCCGAAGTAGTCAGCAAGTGTTCCTGTCCGGGAAAGATAGAAGAGGTATGTCCATCATCTCCTGCACCCAATAACACAATGTCAAAAACGGGCAGTCCGTCTTCGAGAGGCGTCTTCTTACTAACCAGTTCCGAATATCTCTTACACTCTTCTTCTGGCTTATTCTCGCCATCAATTCTATAAATGTGCGATTCTGGAACAGGCACCTTACTGAGTAAGTGCTGATATGCCATACCATAATTACTCTCAGCATCATCAGGCGCCACACAACGCTCATCAACCCAGTAGAATCGTAGCTTCTTCCAAGGCGTAAGATGCGTGTACTCTTTTGCCCAAAGATCAAACATGAGCGCAGGTGTACTACCGCCACTGAGGGCTATATGATATTCGTTTTGATCTTCTGCCTTGATTAGATTGAGTATGCGTTCTACGTGTGCACGAGCCGCTTCTGTTGGGTTTGGAAATACGTTTGTAATCATAATTCGCAATATAAATCTGTGTTCGTTAAATTTTTACATGGATTCGTCCATTCTGCAGCATGGTCACTCATCAACTTATCACTCTCTAAAGGTCCCCAAGTTCCTGCAGGATATCCATACAAAGGAGCCTCTAAGGTCTCATTCCAATATTTTAAGATAGGGTCGAAAAATCTCCACGATGCTTCTACGGCATCACTTCGAGTAAACAATGTGGGGTCGCCTTGAATACAATCATCTATCAGTCGGGCATAGGCATCCATGACTGGAGCTCCTCCTAACTGGTCGTAAGTAAAATTCATAGAAACTTCTTTCACATCAAAGCCTGCTCCAGGAACTTTCATTCCAATATTTAGAACCATGCCCTCATTAGGCTGTATGCGCAGAATGAGTTTGTTAGGACGAGGATGAGTGCCATCTGTTCGTGTAAACATCTGATGAGGTGTCTCCTTAAAGTGTACCACAATTTCCGTGACCTTGGTTGGCATTTGCTTTCCAGTCCTGATATAAAAAGGTACTCCACTCCACCGCCAATTGTCAATGTTCAAACGCATGGCAATATAAGTTTCTGTACGTGACCCAGGTGCTATGTTCTTTTCCTCCCGATAGCCCTTCTTATCTCCAGAAACAGTGTATTGACCACGCACCACGTGTTCATCGAAATCTACCTTTGTAAGGGGCTTCAAAGAATTGTAAACCTTGACGACTTCATTTCTAAAGTTATTTTCATCGAAATACAAGGGAGGTTCCATTGCAGTTAATGCCACCAATTGAATCAGGTGATTTTGCACCATATCGCGTAAAGCCCCAGACGAATCGTAGTAGCCTCCACGGTTTTCAATACCTAAATTCTCAACGGCGGTCACCTCTACATAATTCACATAATTTCTGTTCCACAACGGTTCAAAGATTCCATTGGCAAATCTAAATGCCAAAATATTCTGTGCAGTCTCCTTTCCTAAGAAGTGATCAATACGATACACTTGTTGCTCTTTGAACGCTGAAGCATAGATAGCATTCAGCGCTTGAGCTGACTCCAAACTGTACCCAAATGGTTTTTCCACAATGATGCGCGAGCCTTTGGTATTCAGTTTTGCTGCCTTTAGATGCTTAGGTATCTCTCCATAAAGAGATGGCGGTGTTGACAAGTAATACAACAGGTTGTCTGGTTGATTGGTTTTAGTCAACGCTATCAATTTTTCCTTCATCCTTTCATATCCTTCATCCTTTGCAGGGTCCATGGGAAGATAGTGCAAATGCGTCACAAACTCCTGCATCAAATGCTCGTCTTGCAGCTCTTTTTTGATGAAGTGCTGCATTTCTTCCCACATATAGGTTTGAAATGACTGATCATCGTATTTGGTTCTGGACACCCCGAGAATAGAGAAATTACCTGTAAGGCGTTGTTCCTTATACAATGTATAGAGTGCTGGAATCAATTTGCGCTTGGTCAAATCGCCCGAAGCGCCAAATATAATCATAGCAAAGTGGTTCATCATGTTTTTGTTCATACTTCTATTCTGGGTGATTATACGTTATATGTTCCCGACTTGGTTTTACCTCCATGCCCCGTCCAGTCTTCATGGAAGAACTTTCCTCGTTCACAATCCTTTCGCTCAAAGGTGTGCGCACCAAAATAATCGCGTTGAGCCTGTATCATATTGGCAGGCAAATTTTCTGACGTAAGCGAATAGAAATAATGAAGAGCCGATGAGAATGCTGGTGCTGAGATGCCTGCCTGAATGACATGAATGACGAGTTGCTTCCAGTCTGTTAACAAGGTAGCTATTTCTTGTGCGAAATACGGTGCCAACAGCAGATGCTTCGGCTTATCCTCTTGCTCATAGGCACGAGCAATATCGTTGAGGAATGAACTTCTAATGATGCAGCCTCCACGCCACATGCGTGCAATAGATGCCATGTCAAGATGCCAATCAAATGTCTGGGATGCAGCTTCTAAGACGGCAAAGCCTTGCGCATAACTCACCAATTTGGAAGCATATAAGGCAGAAAAGATTTCTTGCAACAACTGCGTTCGTGGAATATCGAGGGACTGAACTGTCGGTGCAAACTGGCGAGCAGCTTGTACACGCATTTCCTTCTGAGCAGACAAACTGCGCTCAAACACCGCTGTTCCGATGAGTCCTAATGGCATTCCTAAGTCCATTGCATTGACAACCGACCACTTACCAGTACCCTTCTGTCCTGCGGCATCTAAAATATGATCGATCAGATAATCTCCATTAGGCTCTTGATGTTTCAGAATATCAGCCGTTATCTCCACCAAATAACTATGTAACTTGTCTTGGTTCCATGCCGTAAACACATCAGACATCTCTTCATTTGTCATCCCTCCGATGTGTTTCATCGCCCAATAGGCTTCAGAGATAAGCTGCATATCACCATATTCTATGCCATTATGAATCATTTTCACAAAGTGTCCCGCACCTTGAGGACCCACCCATTGACAGCAAGGAGTGCCGTCCGACGCCTTGGCTGCAATGCTTTGTAAAATGGGTTTCACCGTTTCCCAAGCAGCATGCGAACCTCCTGGCATCATAGAAGCGCCGTGTAATGCCCCCTCTTCACCACCAGAAACACCTGTTCCGATAAAGAAGAAGCCCTTTTCTTCGCACAAACTGACACGCCGATTGGTATCCAAATAATTGGAATTTCCTCCATCTATCAAAATATCTCCGGGTGATAAATAGGGAAAGAGTTGGTTGATAACGTCGTCAACAGGTTTCCCTGCCCGCACCATCATCATTATTTTGCGAGGAGTAGCTAATGAGTCCACAAATGCCTTGATGTCTATGTAACCCTGAATGGACTTACCTTTGCCACGTCCTTGCATAAATCGCTCTACCACTCCCTCTTCTATTCCAGGAACGGTACGGTTATACACCGACACTTGCCACCCATGATTGGCCATGTTGATGGCTAAGTTTTCACCCATCACCGCCAATCCTATCATTCCTATGTCTGTCTTGTTTTGAATTTTCATCTTGTTAAATTTATGGTTACTTCATCAATAGTATGCTACTAAAAACCAATACCGCCCGAATCAAACCTTCACGGCATCCGCTTTTTTAGCAAACAGTCAACAGACTGCCTATATGATACAAATATACAACTTTATCTGGAAAACAAAAACATTGTTTTCAATTATTTTTCTGAAAAGGGGTGAACGGTTAGCATGAAGACGTATTGAAATGCATTTGCGAGGCGTACAAAAAAGTGCTTTTCTACCATGATTGGCAACAAAGTGAATCCATTTGTGAAGAACAATTGCATTTTTGATTCTTGTCACTGCATCACCAACAAACAAGAAACTATCGCCTATAAAAACAGCAAACCATAGGAATTGAGAGCGTAAGAATGCACGAATCACGGCTCATCTTTTGTGAAATATATTGACAAAGCAAGGGCTTATTCTGATTTTTCTTTTACATTTGAAAAACACGAAATAGAGAAAAATAAGGCTAAGAAAAGGCTTTATACCCCTCGAAAATACCACTTCAAGAGACTAAAGCATTGAGTTAAGCACACTGAAACAATGTTTCAATGTGCTTAAAGCATGGAGACAAGCAAACAAAAGTAATGGGTTAGTGGCATTAAAGCAATGCTCCAAGGCAGTTAAGGAGTACGCGTAAAAACGTACATGCTTGATTATAAACATTTTACATTTTCAGCATATTTCAGAAAAAGTGGTGGATGATTAGAAATATGCCAAGCATTTCGCACCAAAATCGCAAAGTCGTGAATAAAAAATTTATACAAAATAGATTTTCTCATACTTTTCTTTGTATTCAATACTTTTTAGCAATCGTAAAAACGATAATTCAATAGAATTTGTTTACCTTTGCAAAATACTATTTTTAATGTCTTGTGGTACGCTTAACGGTGAGGCTTTTCACTGGAATCGTCCACCTAAAATAGTGAAATTAGGAATGGGCAATTAATTATTCATTTATCTATCAATGAAAAAATATAGATTAGTAGACAATGTGGTAGGTTGGATAGCTTTCATGATAGCTGCTATTACCTATTGCCTTACAGTAGAGCCGACAGCCAGTTTTTGGGACTGTCCTGAGTTCATCACAACAGGGTATAAATTGGAAGTAGGACACCCTCCAGGGGCACCATTCTTCATGCTCACCGCCAATCTTTTCTCGCAGTTTGTGAGCGACCCATCGAAGGTGGCGCTCATGGTCAACATCATGAGTGCACTGTTGGGTGCTACTGGGGTGCTTTTCTTGTTTTGGACGATTACACACCTGACACGCAAACTTATTTTGAAAGATTGGAGCGAACTCACTTTGGGCAAACTTATCACCATAGAAGCCTCCGGAATGGTGGGCGCACTGATTTATTGTTTCTGTGACACGGCATGGTTCTCGGCTGTCGAAGGTGAGGTATATGCCTACTCATCGGCATTTACAGCGGTTGTGTTCTGGCTCATTTTGAAATGGGAAGACCATGCTGACGAACCTCACAGCGACCGTTGGCTGTTGCTCATCACCTATATGACGGGGCTTTCAATTGGTGTCCATCTGCTCAACTTATTGTGCATTCCAGCCATTGTATTAGTATTTGTGTACCGCAAGTTCCCAAATATCGAAGCAAAAGGCTCCATAGTGGCGCTGATGATCTCGTTTGTAGTGGTAGCGGCAGTGTTGTATGGTGTCGTTCCTGGTATCATTACCGTGGGCGGATGGTTCGAATTGTTTTTTGTGAACACATTAGGTATGCCATTTAATACAGGTGTTATCGTCTACATCTTGCTACTCGTTTCCACAGTTGTTTGGGCGATTTATGAGACTTATGTAGACCAGCATACCAAACGAATGAACATTGCTTTCTTGCTTTCCGTAGCCTTATTGGGTATTCCTTTCTATGGATATGGCTGGAAAGCCGTAGGCATTGGTATCGTAGTGTTGGCTATTTTATGGTATGCCCTCAACTATACGCAACACGTAGAGAAGAGGAAAATCCCACTCATCAGTGCCCGCATAAAGAATACTATCTTGTTAGGACTACTGATGTTAATGATAGGATATTCAAGTTATGCCCTCATTGTCATCCGTTCTGCTGCCAATCCACCGATGGATCAGAACTCACCAGAAGACATCTTTACACTGGGCAAATACTTAAGTAGAGACCAGTATGGCGACCGTCCGCTGTTCTACGGACAAGCATATACTTCTCAGGTAAAGCTTGATGTGCAAGGAAATCAGTGCATTCCTAACATGAACGAGGGAGCACCCGTATATGCACGCAAGGAAAAAGCGAGCAAAGACGAAAAAGACTCGTACTTTGTAGTGACCCATAATTCGAAATACAATTATGCACAAAACATGCTCTTCCCTCGTATGTACAGTAGCTTGTATGCACAAGCCTACGAAAGTTGGTTAGGAGGTGTAGAGGGCACACAGGTTCCTTACGACAGATGTGGCGAGAGTATCATGGTCAAAGTACCGTCACAAATGGACAATCTCCGCTTCTTCCTAAGCTATCAATGCAACTTTATGTATTGGCGATACTTCATGTGGAACTTCTCTGGACGCCAAAATGGGATGCAAGGTAACGGTGAGTTAGAGAAAGGCAACTGGATATCTGGCATACCTTTCATTGACAATCCACGACTTGGCGACCAAAGTAAATTGCCCGACGAGCTGAAGAACGACAAAGGACACAACGTGTATTACATGCTGCCCCTGCTATTGGGTGTCATTGGCTTGTTTTGGCAAGCATGGCGTGGCAAGCGAGGCATTCGCCAATTTTGGGTAGTGTTCTTCCTTTTCTTCATGACAGGACTTGCTATCGTTATCTACCTCAACCAAACGCCTATGCAACCTCGTGAGCGTGATTATGCTTATGCAGGTTCGTTCTACGCATTTGCCATTTGGTGCGGCATTGGTGTTGCAGCTATTGTCGACTTGCTGAAGAAGTATTTGAAGCTCAACGAGACACTGATTGCAAGCGTAGCCGCTGTGGCATGTCTCCTTGTACCGATACAAATGGCAAGCCAAAACTGGGATGATCACGACCGAAGTGGACGTTATATGTGTCGTGATTTCGGTCAAAACTACCTCATGACACTACAAGATAAAGGCAATCCTATTATCTTTACCAATGGCGATAACGACACATTCCCGCTCTGGTACAACCAAGATGTGGAGGGTGTGCGCACCGATGCAAGAGTTTGTAACCTCTCTTATATACAGACCGATTGGTATATTGACCAAATGAAACGACCTGCTTACGACTCTCCTGCGGTGCCTATCACTTGGCCAAGACTTGACTATTGCTCTGGAACAAATGAGGCAGTAGCGATTCAACCGTCTTTGAAAAACGAATTGAAAGAGTATTATCGTCAATATCCTGAAGAGGCGAAAAAGCAATTTGGTGAAGAACCATTCGAATTGAAGAACATCATCAAGTACTGGATGCGCTCGAAAGATTCGGACAGACAAGTGATTCCTACCGACACTGTTTATGTAACGATAGACAAAGAAGCCGTGAAGAAGAGCGGAATGATGATGGCTTCGGACACTATTCCTGACAAGATGATTATCTCTTTGGCTGGCAAACGCGCGCTGTACAAAGGCGAAATGATGATGCTGGAGATGATTGCCGAGTGCGGATGGGTGCGTCCAATCTATATTGCTATGACAGTTGGATCCGATAATTACATGAATTTAGGCGACAACTTTGTATGTGAAGGTTTGGCAAATCGTATCACACCTTTCACCACTAACAAGCCTGGCGTTAAGAACTTTGATACAGAAAAAACGTACAACAACTTGATGAATAGGTATAAGTTTGGTGGTTTAGAGAAGCCTGGACTATACATAGACGAGACAACCATGGGCATGTGTATGACTCATCGTCGTTTATTTGCTCAATTAGTAACCGAGTTGTTGAAAGAAGGAAAGACAGAGAAAGCCAAAAAGGCATTGGCTAAAGCAGAGAAAGTACTTCCAGAATACAATGTACCACATAGTTGGAAGAGTGGTTCTATTGAACTTGCTCGAGCTTATGCACTGTTAGGACAAACTGCAAAGGCAAAGGATATCTGCCAAAAGTTGTGGAAAAACCACAAACAATACGCACAATGGTATCTCAGCCTCGATGACTTTAGGTTCATGGCATCACAAAATCAGTGCCTGCTTTACTTCCAGTTGATGATGGAAGTGAACAAGGTAACCACACTGTTCGATAAAAATTTGGCTAAAAAACAGTTGGATGAACTGAACAGATTCTACACCATCTATGCTCAAAAAGGTGGTAAACCTCTTGAATAAAGATAACAATTAAGGCTGCCGAAAGTTCTACAAAGCCATTTGTAGTAAACTTTCGGCACTTTTTTAATAGTTAAAAAGAAACCTCCATTTATGTTTATTGAGCAACCTGCAAAATGGCTTCGTTGGTTATATCCCAATGCATTGTGGCGAATGGATAAGAAAGTACATGCGGTTTATCTTACCTTCGATGACGGTCCTGTGCCAGAATCAACACCTTTTATATTAGATACGCTCGCCCAATATAATGTCAAAGCAACTTTCTTTATGGTAGGTGAGAATGTTTTGCGGTACCATGATTTGTACAATCGCATCATTGAAGAGGGACATCAAGTAGGCAATCACACTTTTAACCACATGGGGTCGCTCAAGCATTGGGCACTAACTTACGGCATCAATACAGAGAAAGCGAACGAATTAATACATGCACATCTGTTTCGTCCACCGCATGGATGGATGCGATGGTCGGTATATTGGTGGCTATCGAAGCGTTATAAGATTGTGATGTGGGACTTAGTAACGCGCGATTATTCTAAATGGATGACACCTGAAGACGTGCTTAAGAACGTTAAACGTTATGCTCGAAATGGGTCAATCATTACCTTCCACGATTCTATGAAAAGCATCGACAAGCTAAAGTATGCACTACCAGAAGCGCTCAAGTGGTTGAAAGAACAAGGATATGAATTCAAAACTTTCGACTGAGATAAAACAAGAAGCGCTAAAATTGGGCTTTACAAAATGTGGAATTGCACAAGCTAAAGCCGTTGACGAATGGACTGCCACGCAATATAAGCAGTGGATTGCAGAAGAAAAGTGCGCAAGTATGGACTATATGCGCAACAACATCGAAAAGAGATTAGACCCACGAATGCTCATGGACGGCGTGAAAAGCATTGTATGTGTAGCACTTAACTACGCTCCTGCGCAATTCATGCCCGAAAAAGAATGGCAATTGGCAGCTTATGCCTATGGGCAAGATTATCATTACATTGTCAAGAATAAGCTAAGACAACTCGCTCAACACTTTGGATTTCATGAGATAACGCCTGAAAATAGTACTACCAGTAATGACGATGCTATTCATTATCGCGTGTTTTGTGACTCTGCACCCATACTGGAACGCTATTGGGCTGTGCAAGCAGGATTGGGTTGGATGGGAAAACATCATCAACTCATTGTTCCAAAGGCAGGGAGTATGTTCTTTTTAGGAGAACTATTCCTTGATATTGAGCTATCCTTTGACACGCCCATGAAAAGGCATTGTGGCAATTGTAGAGCTTGCATTGAGGCTTGTCCGTCAGGAGCAATTCAGTTAGATTCATCTTTAGATGCCAATAAATGCCTATCCTACCAGACCATAGAGAACCGAGGAGAACTGGCAGAGGGAGTAGCTAAGGATATGGGGGATATGCTTTATGGATGCGACAGATGCTTACGAGCATGCCCATGGAATCGCTTTTCAAAACCTAATGACACGCCAGAGTTGCAACCAAAGACGGAACTTTTAGAAATGACACGAGACAAATGGATGAATTTATCTTTGGAGAACTACCAAAAACTCTTCAAAAAAAGTGCGGTAAAGCGTGCCAAATACGAAGGACTAATGCGTAATATTCGAGCCATTGCATCGTTATCAAAGAACAAAAACAAAGAATAAAACACACTACACCATGTCACAAGAAATACCACTCAATACGATTGAAAAGGAGGTTGCCATCTTTTTTCACCACTATGCGCTTGAAATACTTACCAAACAGCAAATAGATATGACCAACAAGCGACAGGTGAAAGAGGCTTTGTTAGAGCATTATGAACAAATATATCCTGCATTTAGTCAAACGAAAGTATTTGAAAGATGTTTCCAGAAGGCAGATCATGAAGCAATGGTAGCGGCTTATCGCACTAATTTCTCTTTGCTCTTAGAAGGATGCTTACCCACCATTGACAACGAATAACAACCAAATCATTTAGAAGAAAGAACTGGAAAATGGGGTGAACAATAGAATAAGAAGAACAAAAGCACCAGTGCAATGGTATGACGCTGGTGCTTTTGTGTATGTTATGGGTTCGAATGAGTGCAAAATGCTAATCCTTATTGCATCTCATATACAATGTTCATGAGTTTTTGTCCTAATGCTTCTGCCTCTTCTTGCGTTGCCGCTTCACTGTAAACACGAATGATTGGCTCGGTATTGCTGGCTCTCAAGTGAACCCACTTGTCAGCGAAATCAATCTTTACACCGTCTATATCCGTCACTTTTTCATCCGCATACATCTCCTTGATACGATCCAAGATAGCACTGATATCAGTCTCTGGTGTCAGGTCAATACGGTTTTTCGCCATACAGTAGTTGGGATAAGACTTGCGAAGCTCGCTCACTTTGCAACCTTTATGTGCCAAAGAAGACAAGAACAAAGCAATGCCCACCAAGGCATCTCTACCATAATGGCTTTCAGGATATATCACTCCCCCATTGCCTTCACCACCAATAACAGCATTAACCTCTTTCATTTTGGTGGTTACATTCACTTCTCCAACCGCAGAGGCAACGTATTTACCTCCGTGTTTCTCTGTAATGTCACGCAATGCACGTGTAGAACTCAAGTTTGAAACCGTATTACCGGGGGTATGACTCAACACATAGTCAGCCACACTCACCAGCGTGTATTCCTCACCGAACATGGTTCCGTCTTCGCAAATAAATGCCAAACGGTCAACATCTGGGTCCACTACGATACCTAAGTCGTATTTCCCACTTGCCATCTCGCTCATGATACCACCAAGGTTTTTAGCCAATGGCTCTGGATTGTGCGCAAAATCACCCGTCGGTTCACCGTTAAGAAACGTGTATTGAACACCCAGTGCATCCAACAGTTTGGGCAGAATGATGCCACCTACGCTGTTGATACTATCCACCACTACATTGAACTTCGCATTTTTGATAGCAGGCAAGTCCACGAGTTTGAGTCCTAAAACATCGTCAATATGCCGCTGATCATAAGAATTATCTTCTGTGTACTTACCCAAATGGTCAACATCAGCGTATTCAAAATCTTCTTTTTCAGCAATATCCAACACCTCGTTGCCGTTAGCCTTGGTTAAGAATTCACCCTCATGGTTGAGTAGTTTCAACGCATTCCACTGTCTTGGGTTATGACTTGCAGTGATGATAATTCCTCCTGCCGATTGAGACATTCTTACTGCAAGTTCGGTGGTTGGCGTCGTTGCCAATCCTATATTGATAACGTCATAGCCCATTCCCATTAATGTTCCACACACAATGTTCTTCACCATCTCACCAGAAATGCGCGCATCACGTCCTACTACAATTGTTTGGCTATCCGACTTTCCGCTCCGACGTATGAAAGTTGCGTAAGCAGATGTAAACTTAACGATGTCCAAAGGGTTCAGCGTGTCGCCAGAACGTCCTCCAATCGTTCCTCGAATACCAGAAATAGACTTAATTAATGTCATGGTTTTTATATTTTAGAGTAAACTTTTACGCTTTAAGACACCCACTACACGTTACTTACCTCGCTGGTAGGTAATGTCGTATAGACAAGGATATACACTTTGTCGTGCATACGAATGGTTACTGGAGTGCGGCACGATTAGGCGTACGCGTGCAATCTCGTCACCCTCATGCGCTGGTCTTCCCAAACGAATGTACGAAAACGGAACTAATAACCCTGATGGAACTTCTGTGCTACGATAAGCTAAAGCCATCAAACTCTCGCCTTTTACGAAAGATGCGGTAAAGGTTCCGCTGGTATTACGCACCATCATCTTATCTACAATCGCCGAATAATAGGGACCTTGGTTGGATAGTTGAACAGAATCTGTCATCAGATTTCGTTCTTTAAAGCGACACAACACATTCGCTGTCTCACCATTCTTAATTTTCTCACCCGTTCCTTTGCGCTGAATTTGCATATACACACCGCTACTACTCAATAGCACATACTCATTTTGCGCTACATTTGTAGTATAATCTTGTGAGGCAAATGTCGTTTCTGATATCACCTTTACAGCCGAATCAGCAATAAACTTATTGATGGCGCTGCGCTCTGCTTCTTTCTGGTCTGCATAGGTTTGCCGGTCTCTACATGATGCAAAAAAGCAAACGGAAAGAATGGTTATGAGGGAAAAAACTATTTTCTTCATGATTTAATCATCTATAATTAATGTGCAAATATAAGCAAACTCGACAAAAGGACAAAGGAATACGCTTTCCTTTTAAGGAATATTGACGGTGTGAGAAGTACGCTTCCATCACTTTATTAACGCTTCAATAAATCCTCAAAATGCGTAATCGCTTGTCTCACCACTTCTTCTGCCTCACTTAAAGAGCAATGTAAACGCCCGCCACTGGCATTGACATGCCCACCTCCATTAAAATAAAGTGCTGCCATCTCATTACATGGAAAGTCGTCTACCGACCGCAAACTCACCCACACCAACTGCTCTCGGCGGTCGTCTTCGCGTAGAGAAATAGACAATTTCATTCCTTTTATCGAAAGAGGCATGTTCACCAAGCCTTCAGCATCGCCCTTGATGAAATGAAAATCACGCATTTCTTGTCGTGAAATGGCAAAATAAGATGCATGATAATCTTCAAACACGTTCAATTTCTGAAACATGATATAGCCCCGAAGACGTATAGCCCACTGGCTGTAGTTATTGAATACGTTGCGATATATCTTATCTTTGTCAAAACCCTTGGTCAACAACTGACTGATAATAAAGAAGATTTCGGGACGTGAAGAGTTGTATGTAAAGCCTCCTGTATCGGTCATCATACCACAATATATCGCTATGGCACAATCACGACTCATCAACTCGAAGCCTCCCAGCTGCCAAATCAATCTAAAAATCAGCTCACTGGTACTGCAAGCGGTGGTTTCCGACAACGACAGTACCGTTTCCATATCGGGATTTGTGTGATGATCTATCATTACACGTGGTGCAGTACAGGCATCTAACACTGTTTGCATTTCATCCACTCTATTGGTTGCGCCGAAGTCAAGGCAAAACACCAGATGGGCTTTCTCAAACAAATCCTTTACTTCTTCGGGATGCTTGTCATACCGAATCACACGATGACTATTGGGAAGCCATTGCAAAAAATCGGGATAAGCGTCTGGCATTACAACCGTAGCTTGCTTGCCACATTGATTTGTTAAATAATCACACCATGCCAAAGACGAACCCAAAGCATCGCCATCTGGTGACTTATGCCCACAGATAACAATGTGTTGTGCATCAGAGATTAGTTGCTGCAACAACTTCAACGCTGCTGGAGCAAGAATGTCAATATTCATATAAACGAAAGTGTTTTTGAGTTGTTGAGTTTCAAGTTTTTTGTTGACGGGTCAAAGCACTCGCCAATGTCTGCGTTCTTGATGTAACCAGTTACGTTGGTTTCGTGAACTTAATCACAAGGACGCATTGATAACTTCAAGCTCAACAACTCAATCACTAATAAAACTTAGAACAACCGATTGGGATATACACCCTCCTCAATTAACTTTTGAATGCGGTCAACGGTAGCCTGACGGTCAGCTGCGTAGGTCACACCAAACCATTTGCTGGTTGTATCCAGCACCTTTACCGTAGCAGTGCCTTCATGAATCAAGTTGTTGACCACTAAAGGAATGAAGAACTCTGCCTTCAAATTTTCCATATTCTTTGCGTCAGACAAGAATTCCTTAAAGTATTCATCGCTGTACTCAAAATAATCGGGTGTGAAACCCCACATATTCATCGAGACAGGGGTATTGTCTTCTACAGCAACCCACTTGCCTTCTTCGTCCTTATAACATACCTTTCCGTCTACACGCATTATCTCGGTACGCTCTACTACCTCGGTAAGATGTCCATCATTGTCCTTCGAGCAAATGCCACGTGCCACAGTTCCATTTTCAGAGAGTGTGTTACCAACACGGAAGCCCACCATTGAATATCGATTCTTTGAGCCTTCTGGCAGTTCGGAAAGGAATTTTCCCATCACCATATAGGCATCTCGATTGTAGAAGTCGTCACAGTTAATCACGCAAAATGGTTCATGTATCAAGCCTTTTGCCATCATCACGGCATGGTTAGTACCCCAAGGTTTCTGACGACCTTCAGGAACTGTGAAGCCTTCTGGTAGCTTGTCCATCGCCTGAAAGCAAACTTCAGCGGGAATATGTCCTTCGTATTTAGACAACACCTTTTGTCTAAAATCGTCTTCAAAGTCTTTTCTGATCACAAAAACGATTTTCCCAAAGCCTGCTTTGATAGCATCATAAATGGAGTAATCCATAATCGTTTCACCGTTAGGTCCTAAGCCGTCTAATTGTTTCAGACCGCCATAACGGCTACCCATACCAGCTGCAAGCAATAATAATGTAGGTTTCATTATTTATAATTTTTAGAGTTAGAATATCGACAGTAGAATAATTCTATTGTTTACTGCATTTGTTTGTCATGCAAAGATAATAAAATCCTGCACAAATGAAGACATTTCACCAGATAAATAGAAAGCTCCGTAACAACTAATTTGTGAGAGATGTCTCCTTATTGCTATCGGTCAAAGATGTAAAACAGACTGTTTTCCACACCAAAACAGACTGTTTTGCCATAGAAAACAGTCTATTTTGGATTCATACCTCAACGGCTTTTTCTGTCAACGACTTAGAGAGAATGCGCTAAAATATTAGAATGGATAGCCAATAGCGAGATGAAAACTGTTGCCGTCCCTAAACGAAGGGATGTTATAAATGCCTTTGCGCTCTGTATGGTAAGGCACATGGATACCTATACCCCAATCCAAACGAATGACAAACAACTTCATGTCGTAACGTATGCCACAACCTGTTCCTACCGCCATGTCTGTAAGTAGGCTTTTCCATCGTAGTTTCCCACCGGGTCGTTGGTCCGACTTTTGCAACGTCCAGACATTGCCTGCATCTAAAAAAATGGCTCCATAAATATCACCAAATAAGTGAGGACGGAACTCAAGGTTGGTTTGGAACTTCACATCTCCAGTTTGTTCGACATACGACATGCGCTTATTTTGGGGTCTGTATTTCCCCGGTCCTATGCTTCTTACATTGAAAGCACGAACACTGTTGGCACCTCCCACATAAAATTGTTCATAATATGGCGCTTCCGTAGCATTGCCATAACTATAAACAATGCCTGCATTGATATGCCCTACCAATGAATGATTCTCACCGATACGCCACAATTTCACAAAGTCTGTTTCTACTTTGACAAATTGAGCATAAGGGTTTTTGAACATCTTTTTATTCTTTTGGTTCCATTTTTCACCGGCAACCATGTACCCAAGAGAGAGAATATTGGCGGCTTCGCTAACAGTGGTCTTCCATGCAATCGGACTACGATAGCCACGAGGACTGGTATATTGATAAGAATAGCTCATCTTCGGCACAAACTGATCGCGCATAGAAATCTGTAAATATGGATTCTTGTCCAAGAGAACCCTAAACGAGTCTGTCTGACTGGTCATGTATTCGTAAGACAACGTCAGTGGGCTAAACTCATGATAAGACTGAGGTGAGGTGTTAAATTGATAGGTTAAATCGCCAGAGATGACATGCCGCTTGAAAAAATCTGCACGATTCAAAATGTTATTCGACATTCTTAAAATCGTCACTGGAACCCCATAAAAACGACGTTTTCTTATCTTTCTACCTTCATCTTTTCGCAGACTATCTCGGAAAGAACGCCTTTGAGCTGTCCAAAAGAGATTCTTCGGTGTCAACATTCGTGGGAAGATAACAGAAATATCTCCACCATATTCGTACGAATTCATTTTAGACGAGGAGCCTTCTGCATGATGTCCTGTTTGCCACTCATACGACCCATGCAAATTGATATCTAACTTTTCTGCACCTCGGAAGGCATTCAGTTTAGTGAAACCCAACACCAGTTCAGGGCCAAAGCGATTGGATGTTTTTCCTTTGGCATTGGCATTGACATAAAAACTATAACGCTTGTCGAAAACACAATCGATATCTACATCGAGTGTGTCACACAGAGGCGAATGATTTCGGGGCGTAAATTTGAAACTACTGTAATTAAATAGTCCTGTTGCGTGCATGTAATCATTCGACATCTCTTGGTTAGAAAGCCGATAAAGCTGCCCCGGACGCAACTTCAAAGCAGAATATATCACTCCGGGACGTAGCGGAGCTTTACTTCCATGATAGTGCAAAGTAAAGATACGTTGTTGGAGCGAATCGGTCAGCTCTTCGGTAAACTCATTTCGTAAATTCACATTCACCTTACCAATATACCACTGACGCTTCACCATTGCATCCAAACTGTCAGCTTGCTGATAACGCAGTTGTACCTTGCAAGGTGCTTGTAAGGTATCTGCCAAATAAGAAGCATCGGTTGGTTTGGCATAATAATAACCATTGTTGCGCAACAAACGACTGATACGTTGACGCTCTGCTTCGAGTGCTGGCACACTAAAGGGACTCCCTTTCTTGATGAGCGCATCTTCATGTGTTGCCCGAATTAAGCTATCTGCATGGGGTGTAAAGTTCAGATAGCGAATGGAGTCCAATTGCCATAATGGTCCCATGTGGACACGATATGCCACTTTGGCTTTCTTGGGATGGTTCTGTGGCACAATCTCATAGTCTACTTTCCCATGGAAGTAACCCAATTTCTTTAATTGGAGTTCACCTACCGACTTCCGAAGAGCTGGATTTACTTGGCTCAAGAGTTTGGGTCTTGACCCAAAAGCACGTGTTAACCATCGACTAACGGCACTGGTGTCTGGAGACAGTGCATTCCATATCCATAGTCTGACAGGGAATGGAGTTCGGTAATAACTACTTCCAAGAAAAGCACCTGTAGGAGCTGTTGCCAGTACCGACTCCATTTCAGACTTGGTGTATTCTGCATGTTCGCTCTTCTCAGCATCATCAAATTCTATCTTCTTCAGTCCTGTAAAGAGTTGTTCACCATCAGGAATAGCACTGGTGGTAGAACATGCCGTAACTATCAATGATAGAAGTGCGCACAAGAGAATAAAATTATTGCATTTTCTGTATTTCATTTGGGATAGAATCTTTCTTTTGAGGTTGTATAGGGTCAAAGACTTTTTTATCACTCTTGAACCTAAAAATATCTTTGAAATGTGCCAATTTACGACGCCATGTAAAACCTACGCCATATTCCCCGATGAGCCCTTCCAACCAATCGTAGGTGTTGTTGTTATAAAACAGGCGGAGATACTGACTTGCATTCTGGTTCAAACGGTATTCAAGTTCCACGTTGTCAAAGAAATACTCATCTCTATCCGCCATTATCTCTTCTCCTGACGATACCTTTCCACCTACAATCACACGCAATCTGTTGTTCCACAAGCGTTTTGAAAAGCGGAAATTATAATCTGTATGTATACCACCCGTGGCAGTGGTGCTATTGTCAATGCTCATTCCCAAGTCAAGTCCCATGGAACGCATGGCTGACCCAGCAATGTCATTGATTTGCGATTCGAGATAAGAACTCAAAGCATTGTTCATCGAGAACGAAGCCATATTGCCATCAGTGAGATACATCCCTGACACCAACATGGTGATGGCGACCTTACCTCTGCCCTCCACAGTCATGGTGTTCAGTTCGTCTTGTATGGTAACATCATTTGGAGCATTGATGATAAATTCGATGCCAGGATTGTCTAAGTTTTGAGACAACTTCACTCCACAATCAAAGTCCACCACTCTACCCGCTCCAGTTCCCTCGTTCACTGTTGCCTTGATATCCTCAGTAGCAGTGATATGAAGCTTTGGATTCATGGGATCGCCCGAAAATTCTATATAACTACCGTTTTGAATGTCGAACGTTTTGAGGGGTATGACAGGCAGAGAGTATTTCATTTCTCCTGTATTCAGCGTGTAACGACCTGTTAGTTGAAAATTATCTACAGGATTATAATTCATTCGAAGTTCACCGCCACCTTGCAAATCTATATAATTGGTATGGTCAGCATTGAGCATACAAACAATGTGTGCCGCCTCATCAATCGTTGTAGCTAAGGACATATCAAACCCTCTCAGTTTAGGACGTTGAACCACTTCTACGACAGAATCTTTGAAATTGGTGAATTTCACCAGCTCTTCTAACTGGTTGTCGGTTGACAATTCACTGTCTCTAAGCACATAAGTCATATCCGTTGTCCCTAAAACATTCAGCACACCTCGCATGCGAAGGTTATCAACAGGGCCTCGCATCGTACCTAAGAAGTCGACGAAGGCTTTGCCATAGGCTTGTGAACGTGGGTTTTCTCTGGCATCAATGATTTCAAAGTTTTGGGCTCTCATGCGAATATTGAGCATCATCTTATCCAAATTAGAGAAGTCGAACGTTCCATAAATATTCAGAGGACTATTGTTATTGGCAAACAACTCAAAGTTTTCGAACTTTAACTGGCTATGAGCTATCTTCACTGGGTCATTGGCAAAGCGCATCTCTATGCCATAAGGCTCACTGAAAATATAAGAAGAATCCAAGAATACCTCACCATCAATATCAGGTTTCGAAGCCGTACCCGTGAGCATGATATCGCCATCTGCATAGCCTCGCAACCCTATAATCCTGTCAGGAATAAAGCCATTTACCAACTGAAGTGGCAATCGTTCCAAGGTGAGTTTGGCGTCCAAACGATCCCTTTTTCCATAAGTACCAGACACCTTCGCTACTTCTTGTCCCTCACTATAAAGCACACCATCGATGAAATGAGAGCCGTCAGACTTAGGCATATATACAAATTCAGAACTCAGATTGCCCATTGGACTCTTCTCATAGTACATATCTTGCACTCCGACAGATGAAGAAATAGACAATTGATCTTTGGTTTGAATGACGTGGAAATCACCATTTAGCGTTCCGGCAATATTGGGTACATAAGGAATTGCACTCAAGATATTTTGCAAAGTAACTTTATGTACAGAGAACGTAACATCTTGCAACACATCTGCATGGTCGTCGTTAGACAATATCTGTACGCCAGTACCGTCTTTCGAGCGTAGGCTCATTTGCGCAGAGATACGCTTATTCTTGCCAATAAATAGATAATTATCTTGATTGACGTCAAAATCTTTATAACCTAAAACTTGCTTGGTGCTATCCAAATGGGTGCGTATTCCATTCGGCTCTAACTCAGCCGACAGACCTAATGCGATACCCAAACGCCCTTGTTCATCAAATAATTTTGTACGAAGACTTGTTCCTTTTTCACTCAAGTTGCCTTGTGCTATGGCTTTGAAAACATATTGGGGATTGAAAGCATTGTTTTCGATTCGGGCAGCGTATGTAGTACCTTCCTCATTGGAATTCAACGTTAGATTTACTGTATCCAACTGGATGCTATCAATCAATAGCTTTTCAATAAGTAACCGTCCATCTAAGCCCTCATGAGGCGATGAAAAGAAGTCTACCGAGGCTTGATTTAATTCGATACCATACTTTCGCATGAAGTTGACCAATACATTTTTGTTACCTGTATGAAGGTGAAAATTAGCATTGGGTAAATGGGCTCGCAATTTTGGTTCATCAATCAAGTTCTCCTTTAGCTGTCGCTGCACTTCCTTCATAAAGCCATTACTGTGGCTAAGTAATCGTTGATACCCATATCCACTCTGTAACATCAATTGAAAATCTCCTGTTTGGAAGTTCACATCTGTCGTATCTCGTCGCGTCAAGACATTCAGATTGATGGGTTCAGCATGGTAACGACGCCCGTTATCAAGGATAGTGAGGTCAGCAATATGGCCAGCAAGACGATAGTTGTTGTTGAAATCAGTGGAGATGTTTAACTTGCTTTTCAGACCTACAACAAGAGAGTCGTCCATCAGTCGATGTAAGTCAAGATGCCGTAAGTCTGTTTGCAGATTGGCTTGTACATGTCTCGAACTTGTCAACGCATCAAACTTAACGTCGCCTCTCATGAAAGAATTGTTGCTATGTATCAATCCTTTCGCATGCCCATTCTTTACAGTGACATCGGCAGTTGTCGCATCCAACTGATACTTATCATACGAAAATTTATCAATTTGAGCTTTGGCAATCAGTTTCGTCTTAGGAGACAAGAAATCAAAGCCATGTCCTTTCAAGTCAATTTTCCCCGAGAAAGGATGTAAACCTTGATTGGGCAGGAAATGTTGTAACGGCAATCGACTTGCATTAAGCTTCGCTTGATAACTCTGTTTCGATGCATCCAACTGTACGTTGGCATTCAAGACGCCCCCTCCCTGTTGCGCCTTAAAGGTAGAAGTGTATTGTTGACCATTTACTGCTACGTGTCCTTTGAAGTCAATATTTTGCGGAATGGTGACACGCTTACGAGTTGCTGGACTCATAAAGGCTTTTACAAAATCAAGCTTTCCAGTGCTCACGTTCAACATGGCATCAGCTTTCAAGTGGTCAATGTCGTTGAGATTGGCAACATAACCTGTCGCCTTTGCTTTGAAAGCTGTAGGCAAATTCACCCGTAAATCATGGAAATTCATGCGTTGAAGGTTGCCCTGAACCTTCCCATCTATCACCAAAGGAGAGCGAGGCCATTGCTTTCGAACATCCACAGGAATACTTCCCATGAATCTTATCAAATCGTTTTTGCCCAAAGACGCATGAAGTGTCAAATTCAGCTTACCTGGATTTTGACTTGCAAAGCTATTCAAATCCATGTCAGCATCTGCCAATAAATTGGATGATGATGTTTTCATCTTGACCTGATGCATATACAGCTTTGTAGAATCTAATGCCAATGCACCAGACAACTTCTGTAAATCAAAGCCACTTTTCTCCTTAAAAGCCATTTGGCGGACATTCAATTTGAGCTTTGACGCATAATATTGAAGCGCATCTATACCTACCTCAATATTACTTAGAGCAAGATGATTATAATCTATTCCTTTCGTTCTGCCCTTCCATTTATTATCATAATTCAGCTCACCATCTGTCCAATCGAACCTTCCTACTTGATAATTTCCTTCTCCAAGGTCAAAGAAACCTTTTGAAACCTTTGCTTTTCCAAGGTATGTTCGCACTTGAAGAGTATCTCCTGGGAAATGAACAGTAACATCCGTGTGACGGACTTGTAAATCATCTACATTTATTTTCCAAATTGATTTGGACTGACTGGTATCTTCGGGAACAGTATCTGGCAAGGTAACCACTAACTTTGCATCTTCCAAAGCTAATTTATCAACATTGACAACCGAACCACTGATGTCTATTCCATGACTGACCAATGCCAACTGTCCG
Source organism: Prevotella sp. TCVGH (assembly GCF_023522295.1). NCBI lineage: Bacteria > Pseudomonadati > Bacteroidota > Bacteroidia > Bacteroidales > Prevotellaceae > Prevotella > Prevotella sp. TCVGH. The sequence goes on from NZ_QFFX01000018.1 coordinate 42,475, forward strand.
ATAGTGCCACGAACATGAGCTGCAGCAATAAAATCGGATGAATTGAGGTGTAAGCCTTCAAACTTCAGCTCATCAATCTCCACTTTCTTTTTGAACAAAGGCAACAACTGTACGTCTGCGACCATTCGTTGCGCAAACCCAATCGTGTCTTTCATCTGTGGTAGGGAGTCATTGGGCCTGATAATAAGCACGTTCTCCATGCTTAAATCAAGTGGAAATGCCAACCTCACCTTGTCTATCGACACCTCTAAGCCCAACTTCTTAGAAGCATAACGGGTCGTTTGTTGTACCAACCATTGCTGTACAGGTGGCATATAGAGCAGGATTGCAACGAGGGTAAGTAGCAATGCTGGAATACCTATGATGCTTACAATCCAAATAAGTGCTTTTTTCATAAATACATTGTCAATTGAGTCGTATCATTCAACGGGCACACGATATTATTGCAAAGTAAACATTTTTTAATGTAAAATCCGAATTTTCTACCCTCTTTTTATCCTAAAGTTTTGATTTTTGCAGCAAAGATGAATGTGCAAACAACTTTTTCTTGTAAAAAATCGTCTCTCATTGACAATCATTAAACCTTAAAAAGGCTCTCGAAAAACTATCCGAGAACCTTTTTACCTAACGAATTCTTACTTAAATATTCAACAATCTGTTAAGTGCAAAAGTAGCTAAAAAAGTCATTTGCTCCAATCCTTATTTATGATGAATTATCAAGTTTGCCCCTATGCGTTATATGCACCACAGTGAGGACATCTGCCTTTGCTTGGAATAGGTTGCCCACAATGACCACAAACATATTGAGGGCGGGCATGATGGAGATATTGGCGAACTGCAAAAACAACGTATAGCAGGAGCAATGGATAACCAATATAATACAAAGTCGTCAGTCCAAAGACAATATAATTGACCGCACACACTGCCAAAAGCCCACTCAAATACATCACAGCATCGGTAAAAGGGAGTCGATGACGAACATCGTCCACAGCTGCCAATCCCACGATAAGCATTCCCCAAACCATACATAGAAACACCATTAACAATCCGGGTACTGAAAATGGATTGAGTGTGGGATGATAATAAAAGTGACGCCACATGTCAGGAGCGAAATTTTGAATGCTGGCATACAAGGTAGAAGCAATAGCTACCATGATACAAAGCAAGGTTGGATAGAACGAGGGGATGTCCTTAAAATGCACAATCCATGCTTTTTCTTGGAACAGGCGACGCATCCAGTAGGCTATGGCTATCAAGGAAATAACAATCAAGAAAATGAGTAGGTGAGTATCCGAGAAGGTAGAGATGAACTGTGAAATAGGATCGTCAGGGACGACACTCGGTAAGAGTTGCGTTTCATGTATCCATCCAAAGGTATGTTGGTCGCTCGCAAGCTGCACCCATACTGAATCTACGCTGTCTGTGGGAAGCATACGAATGTCTGCCACCACCACATGACTATGGCGTTTTAACACCAATGTATCCACGAGCAAGCCTGACAACACCTCTTCGGGCTGTTGTTCAAACAAGACAAGTGAATCACTCTTCACTATAAAATTATAGTTGTTGGTATAATGATGCGATGAGTAGAAGTGTAAAGAGTCTACTTGATCCTGACTCAAAGGTATCAATGCTTCCGATTTTTGTGCAGGCCGATGATAACACGAACTCAACATGACTACCCCAAGTAGTCCTATGAGTCCTATTTTTCCCAAGTAAAAACTTGGATGAAAGATGGCAAAAAATCCGTTCCTCTTATTCATCTGCATAAACGTTCATTTGACATTCGTCACACTTAAACTCCAATCTAAACATCTTTCCGTCTGCCAATCTAAGTCTGAGTGGCTCTTTCCATGTGGGTTTCTTACCACCCTTGCGTACACAATAGCCCAAACTATAACGTAAACAGTGGCGGCACTGCATTATCAACACAGCCTGCTGCGCTGTAGATTGCGACTTACTTTGTGGGTTCACCTCGTATGCGTCTTCTATCATCGTGAGTCCTTGACGCTTGTAAAAGGATTTGGCAACAGAGTTAGAGATGTTGTAAATATAAGGAAACTTTTGATATTCGGGCTGCCAAATCAATCGTGCCTTCTTGCGCACAATAGTCTTTGGCGCTGCAGAAGAAACCGACTGCTCTATTTCAAGTTGTGCGATAACCTGCCTGCGCAAGGTTGCCAAGACACTCGAGGGAATAAAATAACGCACTACCTCTTCATCCAATTCGATATGCGCTGCCACATAAGGGGTGTTTCCCAACTTCCCCAGCTGGCGTAAAATGTTATCACGCTGAGGCTTTTGAGCGAGCTGTGTCTCTATTTCCACCACTTCTTTTGCCGATCGGAGCCCTTTCCCACTCGCTTTTAACATCAAACCGTGGTCAGACATCGACAGAGATAACGAAATGGGTATCTTACGTTCAGCCGTTTTTCCTGATAGAATTTTATTAAAAGCCTCATCATTATTGCGATACAACGACATGCCTGATTTCAATTGGGTTGGCATTTTCAAGGGATAAAGACGGTTGCCTTTCGCTCGATTCACACGAAATCCCTCCAATTCTCCCCTGTCATTGATGAAACACAAACCGTCACCATTAGCGAAACTCGCTGTACCTGCTACATTGAAAGAGCCATGCGACAACTCTTTTACCTTGCCAACATACTCGCCCAAAGCCTTAGGCGTTAGAGGAGAGTAAATGTCTGGTTGCCGCTGATGCAAGAAATAATTGGTATATCCACGGTTAAAAGTCTTCTTTAAATTAGGTGTAAACGAGTACGACACCTCCCCTATTGAGGCTCTACGGTAGTCGCCCGAGCGTCGTTCTATCATCTTGTTGAGTTGTTGAGAATATGCAGCAACCACATTTTTTACATAGTCAATATCCTTCAACCTACCTTCTATCTTAAATGAACACACGCCTGCGTCCGCCAAGTCCTCCAACTCATCTATCTGACTCAAATCTTTGAGTGACAAAAGATGCCGCTGATGCACAATTTCCTGACCGTTCGCATCTATTAAATCGAACTTCATTCTACAAAATTGTGCACACGTTCCTCGGTTCGCACTTCTGTGAAAACAGTGCTGCGAAGCGTAACAAAGCCCCGAATAGCTCACACACAAAGCCCCATGCACAAAAGCTTCGAGTTGCATTTCAGGCACTTGTTGGTGTATCTCCCTTATTTCTTGCAATGAGAGTTCACGTGCCAACACCGCTCGTTCAAAACCTATGCTCTGCAACCAAGCCACTTTCTCCGCTGTGCGGTTGTCTGTTTGCGTGCTGGCGTGTAGTGCTGGCACATACGACCCATCGCTTGGCACCAACTGCAATATTGCCATATCCTGCACCAATAGCGCATCTACCTTGGCGTTGCACAATGCTCGCAAGAGAATTTTAGTGTCGTCCAACTCCGTTTCATAGATAATTGTATTCACCGTCACATACACCTTTGCGCCAAACTGGTGGGCATACAAACACAATTCACGGATGTCATCAATATCATTGCCCACCGATGCACGTGCTCCGAACTTCATTGCGCCGATATACACGGCATCGGCACCATGGTCAATGGCAGCCTTTCCGCATTCCAAGTTTTTGGCAGGAGCCAAGAGTTCTAACGTTCGCATGATGTTGCTTTTTATTGATACGTATGCTGAAAATTATCTCAAATACTCGTTAATCCAATTCATAAATAACAAATGTGCATGTGCTCGCCACGTAACAACAGGACTCTTTGCAGGGTCATCGTCCAAGTAATAATGTTTGGGCAGTTCCACATCGTTGCGTTTTCCTAAGTCTCGCAGGTATTCTTGGTCGAGTGTACGAGGAGCATACTCCAAATGTCCCGTGATAAAGAACTCCTTTCCACCCTTCGTCATACACATACTCACCCCACTCTCTTCCGACTCTACCAACAACGTCAGTTCAGGATGCTGGAGGATATCCTCCTTCCTAATCTCGGTATGGCGACTGTGCGGCATACAGAACACATCATCAAACCCGCGGAAAATGGGTACTTCGGGATGTAGCACCCGTTGAGGAAAGATGCCAAACATTTTCTTAGGAAGCGCATATTTGTTGATACCTTCATGAAAATACAAGCCCGCTTGCGCCGCCCAACATATATATAAGGTGGATTTGAGCGAAGCCCTCGCCCATGAAAATATCTGAGTCAGCTCGTCCCAATAATCCACTTCTTCAAAATTCAAATGCTCTACAGGTGCGCCAGTCACGATGAGTCCATCGAACGACTGCGATGACAATTCGTCAAAATAATGATAGTAAGCATCCATGTGAGCCGCTGGCACATGCGTTGGCGTATGCGACCGAAGCCTCATCCACGCCACTTCAATATCCAAAGGTGATGCCGACAGCAACCGTAGAATATCGGTTTCGGTCTGCAACTTGGTAGGCATCAGGTTCAATACGGCTATCTTGATAGGAGCAGTATGTAGGCGCTGCTCCCTGAAATCTGCGACATCTACCGAGATGTTTTCAGATTTCAAGCGTTCGATAGCTGGAAAATGGGATGGAAGATATAACGACATGCACGCAATGATAACAGAGTATGAACGATTGACAACCATATAAAGCGGTTGCGATGCAAAGGTACAAAAAAGGGGAAAGAAAGACTCATTTACGACCGTTCTTTTTCTTAAAACAGCTAAATATCGCACACCATCTCTAGCACTCTACCATTGAAGAGTTATATTTTTACAACGAAGAGCACCCGTAATACAGCATTTATAATATTATGGATACGTTGTATAGGAGGATAATAAATGCTGAATTTTCTTTACAAAGTGCCTCTCAAAACTCGCATGAAATCATCCAACAGCAAAGTTGGTCGCAAATATGCGAATTATGCGAAAGTTTCATAACCTCTTGTTACTGAACTTATTACTCTTAAACCTGCGCTTTTTCCTCCTATTTTCATCCTTTTTTGGCGATTAAAGCATTGAGATAAGCCTGCAATTTGCATGCTTTAAGGTTGCTGAAGCATGTGAATAACACCTCTAATGTATGTTTCCAAGATCATTAAATCAACGTTTCAACTTAAAAAGGCATTTATTTTGCTCAAATCAGCCCATTTTTGTCGTTCGTTTGCCTATTGATTTTTTCTATTTTGAAGATTTTAGATGGTCGTTTTTTGGTAAAATAACAAGACAAAAACAATAATTTTCTTTACCAAAATATGGCAAGGGATAAAAGACAAGTTCTTTTGCATAAAGCCCCTTATAGTATGTAAATAAAAGTGATATCTACATGCTATAAGAGGCTTACCTTGATGTTTGAATTTCAATATCAGGAATAAGTAGAAAAGACAAGTGTGACACATCATCTTATCATACTTGCTCTCTGATATTGACAACTGTTACATACGCTCTTTCAACAAGGCAGGAATTTCGCAGGTTTCGCGAGCCACTGGCACGCCTGCGGCTTCAAAGGCAGCAATCTTCTCGGCTGCCGTTCCCGAACCACTGGAAATAATGGCACCTGCATGTCCCATTTGTTTGCCCTTCGGAGCCTCGCGTCCAGAGATGAAAGCCACCACGGGTTTGGTCACATGCTGCTTGATATAGTCGGCTGCACGCTCTTCTGCGTCGCCACCAATCTCACCAATAAGGGCGATACTGTCTGTCTCTGGGTCGTTTTGGAACATCTCCAACAAGTCTTGGAAATACAAACCCACGATAGGATCACCACCTACACCTACTGCGGTAGACTGTCCAAAGCCGGCAGCAGTGAGGTCGGCAACCACCTGATAGGTTAATGTTCCACTTCGACTAATCACACCCGTGTGCCCCTTCTTAAAGATATTGGTTGGCATAATGCCCACCATACTTTCTTCAGGAGAAATCAATCCCGGGCAGTTAGGACCTATCAACTTGGCTCCTTTGTCGGAGATGTAACGATAAGCCTCTACGACATCGAGCGTTGGTACGCCCTCTGTAATACAAATAATCAACTGAATGCCGGCATCGGCAGCCTCGAGCATGGCATCTTTGGCAAAGGCTGCTGGCACAAAAATCACCGAAGTGTTGGCACCCGTAGCTTTGACTGCATCTTTTACCGTATTAAAAACAGGAATCCCTGCAACCTCTTGTCCAGCCTTGCCAGGCGAAGTTCCACCTACCACATTGGTTCCATACTCCTTCATTTTCGTGGCATGGAAACTGCCATCGCGTCCTGTAATTCCTTGGACAATTAACTTTGTATCGTGATTAATTAATATACTCATCGCTTTATAGATTTAACATGGTTAGATATCTTATTTGTTCATGCACTGTTGAGCCAACTCTACGGCTTTTTTACCAGCCTCGCTCATGGTCTTAGCCACATGGAACTTGGTTCCTTTCAATAGCTCGCGACCCTCCGCTTCATTGGTACCAGTGAGTCGAATAACGATTGGCATGTCGGTATCGAGCATCTTAAACGCTTCGATTAATCCCTTTGCTACGTCGTCGCAACGCGTAATACCACCAAAGATATTGATGAGAACCACCCGTACATGACTGTCACTGAGCAAGAGTTTCATCGCCTCGACAATCTTCGTAGGATTAGAACTACCGCCAATATCCAAGAAGTTGGCAGGATTACCGCCATACAGCTTAATCATATCCATGGTTGCCATTGCCAGTCCGGCACCGTTGACCATGCATCCAATCTCACCACCAAGGTTGACATAACTAAATCCTTTGTCTTTAGCATCTTGCTCCTTGCGCTCTTCTGCCGTAGGCTCAAAGAGTTCGAAAACATCAGGATGACGATACAAAGCATTGTTGTCGAAAGTCATCTTGGCATCAATCGCTTTCACCTCTCCACTCTTGGTCACTACTAATGGATTGATTTCTGCCAACGAAGCATCTTTCTCTTTGAAGAGACGGTACAGATTTTGGAAAACTGGAACGGCCTGCTTCACCAACGCTTTGTCATCGAAAAGACAGAAAGCAGCTTCTCTTGCCAAGTAATCGGGCATGCCAATGAGCGGGTCAATGGGTATCTTATGGATTTTTTCGGGTGTATTTTTAGCAACCGACTCGATGTCCATACCACCTTCACGACTTAACATCAGAATGGCAGACTTTACTTTTCGGTCGATGACAATACTTACATAATACTCTGACGCAATATCAATAGCCTCGCCTACCAAGATACGATCGACGGTAAAGCCTTTGATATCCATGCCTAAAATTTGAGAAGCATATTCTCTAAGTTGTTCTTCTCCGTTAGCAACCTTCACGCCGCCAGCCTTTCCACGACCACCTGTATGCACTTGTGCCTTTACAACTGCACGCTCTGATCCTAAGGATTGGTAAGCTGATACGGCCTCATCGACCGTCCGACACAATACACTCTTGTCTACTGGCAAATGGTACTGTGCAAACAAGGCTTTCGCCTGATATTCATGAACCTTCATGGCAATTTGTTTTGTTAGTAAATAGTTTTGTTAACTTTGCAAATATAAATATATTTTCTAAGGGACACAAAAAAAATCAAAATAATCAAACATTTTTATATTTCAATAGCAATTGGGTTAAGATTGTTTATCGTCAGTCAGCCCAAGAATAGTTTTTTGAAACAAGATTAAACCTTTCGAAGAGAAATACATCTAAAGAACATAACGCATCAATTATTTTTTTTGAAGTTACACTGATGAAGCGAACGCTATTTTTATTATTGATATTATTCATTACTTCCATTGCTGCAATAGGTCAAGAACGAAAGGTTACAGGAACTCTCAAGGATAAAGACACGGGAAATCCGATGACACAAACGACTATTCAATTATTAAAATTGGATAGTACTTTTGTCCTCGGAACACTGTCAAACGAACAAGGGAAATTTATATTAACCGTACCCAAAAACGGTAAATATATCCTGAAGATATCGAGCGTCGGTCACAAAGTCCTCTTTAAGAATTTCCATCTGTCGCAAGACAAGAACCTTGATTTAGGAATCATCAACATGCAAACAGATGCAGTCTTGTTAAAAGGAGCCACAATCACAGGGCAAGCCATGAAAGTTGTGGTGAAAGAGGACACATTTATCTATAATGCTTCTGCTTACCGGACACCCGACGGAGCGGTTGCGGAAGAATTAGTAAAGCGCATTCCTGGTGCACAAGTGGATGATGATGGGAAGATTACCATCAACGGAAAAGAGGTAAAAAAGATTTTAGTCGACGGAAAAGAATTCATGACGGGCGATACAAAAACGGCAATGAAGAATCTTCCTACCAGCGTCATAGAACAAATAAGGACTTTCGACGAGAAGAGTGATTTGTCTAAAGTGACAGGAATTGATGACGGTAACGAACAAACTGTACTCGATTTTGGATTGAAAAAAGGAGCTAACAAAGGTTGGATAAGTAATGTAGATTTGGCATTAGGCACGAAAACTCGCTATGCGGAACGACTCATGGCTGCTTATTTCAAAGACAATCTGCGCATCATGGGATTTGGTAATGCAAACAATTCAAACGATATGGGCTTTGGTGGTCGTGGTGGAGGATTTGGAAGAAACAGAAATGGACTTAATGCGAGGAAAATGTCAGGCTTCAATATTAATTATGAAGAAAAAGACAAATTGAAGTTAAATGGAAGCATTCGTTGGAATCATTCAGACGATGACGTTGCCACCCGCTCATCAATAGAGAACTTTGTTAGTAAAACAGGAGCTTTCTCCAATAACATCAACCAGAGCTATAACCGCAGAAATAGTTGGAATGCAAATATGAGATTAGAATGGATGCCTGACACCATGACTAACATCATGTTTAGACCAAGGCTGAGTTACACGGAGAACGATGGTAGAAGTTGGAGAAATTCGGCATCGTTTCAAGACGATCCGTACTTGTATGTAACCGACCCGCTTGCGCTGGAATCATTGGACGCGTTGGCTGAGAAAAACTTAGTCGTCAACAAGCGTCGCCTTCAAGCTGTGAATTATGGAAAGAACAAACAGTTAGGAGGCGCCTTGCAAATCAATCGGAAGTTTGGTCAGAAAGGCAGAAATGCAACCCTTCGCGCCGATGCCTATTACACAGAAAATGACAATACGAACTTGTCGACGAACAATGTACACCTTTATAAAATAAAAGATGCACTGGGAAACGATTCCACTTATCAAACCAATCGGTACAATCTCACACCTACCAAGAATTGGAATTACAGTTTACAAGCGACTTACAGTGAACCTCTGTGGAAGGCAACGTTCTTACAATTGAGTTATAAATTCAACTATAGCTATTACAAAAGCGACCGATCGACGTATGACTTCAGTAACTTAGGCGAGTCGTTCTTTCAAGACATCACACCCACGTATCGCAACTGGGACAGCTACTTAAGTAGACTTGAAAAGCCATACGAGAGCTACGAGAATAGAGAGCTAAGCAGATTTTCTGAATATCAAAACTACACCCATGATTTAGAGTTGATGTTCAGAATGATTCGGGAAAAATATCACTTCAATATAGGTATGATGTTGCAGCCCCAAAAATCACATTTCATACAACATTATCAAAGCATCAACGCCGATACCACACGTACTGTCAACAATTTAACGCCAACCTTGGGATTTAGATACCAATTCTCCAAGGTGAGTAACTTAAAGGTAGATTATCGAGGTTATACGTCACAACCAGCATTGACTGATATGTTGGACATCACGGATGATAGTGATCCGTTGAACATTACGAAAGGAAATCCAGGACTGAAACCGTCTTTCACCAATAACCTTCGAGCAACCTACAACAATTATATCAAAAAGTATCAACAAAGTGTCATGACCTTTTTGCACTATCAAACCACGAGCAATAGCATCAGTAGCAAAGTAACGTATGACGAAACCACAGGTGGACGAACTGTAAGACCTGAGAATATCAATGGAAATTGGAACATCAATGGTGGACTGATGTACAATCGTTCCATAGACACCACAGGTATCTGGAATGTCAACACATGGACACAAGTAAGTTACTATGTTTGCAAAGGCTAACACACGGAGACAAGTCGGATGCCGCTCTTCGGAGGCTTCGCGCCTCCGGCC
>NZ_QFFX01000019.1:0-52142 GCF_023522295.1 Prevotella sp. TCVGH
CCATCTTTATCGTCAATAAAGGTAATGCCATAGATACGACCGCTTTCGTTCTTTCGGATTATCACACGCAAGCCCTGTCCCTCCATCCGTTGCCGAAGTTTTTCCTCAGTATCGGGAGAAGTACGCATAACTTCCAATACCTTCCTTCTAACGGTTGGTATCAGTGGCTTGATGTTTTGCTTGGACTTCTGTATTCTGTTCTGTACGGCAGTATAGCCCACACCACGACCGATGTCGGAGGCATGGATGGGTGTGCCTGCCTTGTTGCCCTTGCCATCAGTTGGAACATAGACAAGTCCGTCGTATTTCCTTCCTCGAAACTCCGTCTTCACTTCTTCCACGGCAAGATTGTATGCGGAAAGGATGGCGTTCAGCTCTCCCAATGAACAGAAGCGATAATGCTTCAGAACCGTGCGAACAACGCTTGCTACCTGCTCCTTGATATTCCCTTTACCAATATCCACCTTGGGTGTTTCTTTCATCGCCTTGTCAGTAATTTTTGAACTTGGAATAAGACCAAATCTCTTTTCCAAGGCATCGGTAATCTTCTTGCTCCTTCGCTTTTCAAATTTGTCGTTGATTTTCTTTCCTTTGGCGTCCACTCGAAGCGACACAATGTGGATATGCTCACGGGCAATGTCACTATGCTTAAAGACGATGTAGGGTTGCTTGCCATAGCCAAGTGCCTCCATATACTCCTTGGCTATCTGCGTGAGTTGCTCATCGGAGTTTTTATCGTCCGGATGCGGATTGAGCGAGCAATGGAACACCATTTTCTTTGTCCGGCATTTCTCAGGGATAAGTGCTTGCATATCGGCAAACACCTCTGCCATCGTATAAGTTCCCTCTTTGTTTTGATACAAGCCTTGGGCAAGAAGAATGCTTGCTTCCTCTTTCTCTACCTTTTTGAAGTTATAGCCGAGTGATCCTCCAAGGTTCTCCGTTGCAGAAATCTTGGCAATCATCTTTTGCGGTAGTCAATGGTTAAACGGATAGCCTGTTCTTGCAAAGCTATGATTTGAGCCGACAGTTTCTCCAACTTTTCAAGCAGAATCTGTGCGGTCTTGACCGAATGATAGCTGTTGATGGCACGCACGGTTTGGTTATACAGCACGCCAATTTTATGGATTTGTGCCGTCAGTTCAGAGAGTTTTCTGTAATATTCCACGGCGGATTTATCCACCGTTATCACCTTGAAACTCTCCCCAAGAATACGTCCACGCACGAAATCCGACTTGGTTTCTGCGCCCGAACGCTGAAACAAATCTATAGCCCTTTGCTGGTCTTTGGGGTTAGGCAACCGTACATGCCAGTTGTCCCAGCGTGGCTTTTCTGACGTTTTCCGTTCTGGACGATGTTCCTCTTTCTTATTCATATCCATTCTGTTTTCTTAATTACGACTTTGGAGTAATTCATCTCCCCTTCGGGGCAAGGGTCTTTGTGGTACAAACTGCGGTTTGTGTTACAAAGACACACCTTGCCAATATCAAGAGATGATGCAATAGAAGCATCCACCTTTCAGAGTGTCCGCTTCGGGGAGATTAGCTCCATGTTCTCTATCTGCCTGCAAAGTTACGGCAGATTTTCAAATATCTCATTATCAGAGACATTCACTCTTTTTCCTTTCATTTCCCTGTACTTCATAGGTGTCATAAAATCAGCCGAAATATCATTTATTTTGCAGTCAGAACGAGCGAACAATGGTATGATGTCACAAGCAAAAGACATATAATATTACCGCCTGCTTGCACCAAAGATGATAAGAAGGAACAATACATATTCATAACAATTTATTGTCATGACAAACTATTGTCAGTACAACAGATTGTAAGAACTCGAAATCGTTCTTTAGGACTATCGTATGAACCAAATGTAATCAAAACAAACTGTCTGCTGACAACTCTTAAGAATAAAAGAACATCCAAACATCAAATAGACAAATAATATAAACTAAGAAATTATCATTATGGAGAACAAACAACAACACCCCCTCTTTCTGGGGTTCTCCTCGCAAAAGGGAGGAGTCGGGAAAAGTACGCTTGCCGAAATCATAAGTAGCATCCTTTTCTATGAGAAGGATGTCAATCTCTTCGTGGTGGACTGCGACTTGTCACAGGATTCCTTTTACAAGCTCAGGGAGCGAGAGAAGAGTGTCATTCAGAAAAGCGAGGAACTGTCAAGGTCGATGGAAGCGTATTTTCAGACATTCGGTAAACAAGCATACCGAATTTACAAGTCCGCCCCCCGTGATGCGGTCAAAACAGCCAGTAACCATATCGAGAGACTCCATGACGAGGAGTTTCAGGTGGTAGTGTTCGACTTCCCCGGTCATGCAGGAACCTCTGAGCTGATGGAGCTGTCCCTTCAGATGGACTATATTCTTTCTCCGCTTGAAGCCGACATCCAGTCCCTGGTCTCATGTCTGGCATACGCCAAGACTATCACGGACATTGGAGTTTCTATGTCCGATTCCCGGATAAAGGACATCATACTGTTTTGGAACAAGGTGGACAGAAGGGTAAGGAACGTCATCATCGATGAATATACTAAGTTCATCAACGAGCAGCAAATCACGCTCCTTCCCGGCTATGTATATGCCATGCACCGCTTCTCCCACGAACTTTCCACATACGGGCTACGAGGAGTGTTTCGCTCCACCTATCAGCCTCCCGCTAAGGGGTTGAGAAGAGGCACAGGAGTGGATGAACTCATATCAGATTTGATACAACGTCTCAAACTAAAAACGAAATCAGAAAATGGCAACGATTGAGGAAAGAAAGCAACAGCTGAAAAACAAGCTGAAGAAAATGGCAGAGGACAACGTCGTTGTGGAACCAGCAACGACTCCCAACTCCTTCGACCCGACCGATGAAGCTGCGCCTTTGCCTGAAACATCACGAGAGGAGGAAAGAACCCAGAAAGAGGCAAAGACGCTAAAAGAGAAATTTGCAGAAGAAACCGAGGAGGAAACTGGGAAGACAAGGGATAAGGAAACAAGAAGAGAAAGTAATCCGAGAATGGAAAAGCCCATCAGGCTATCCCTTTCCATCGAGGAGTACCGTTCCCTGTACTTTCGTCCCGTCCGTTCCCAAATGCGGACAGCCTTCTCCATTAATCTGGAAACGCTGCAGAACCTGCGCAACGTGTTGCAGGACTTGGGGGAGCGTGTTTCCATAGCCGCATATATAGACAACATTCTTAGGGAACACCTGCGTGAACATTTGGAATTGCTCAACAGTGCGGCAGCAAAACAAAGACGCAAGACAACAATAACACTATGATGGAAACAATACTTTTCAGTTTTATACTGATACTCATCATCATTTGGATAATGCTGGGTATCCTGTACTTCTATATGCGGTATGTATCTCCGTATGGCATCCTTATCAAGAAAAATAAAAAGGGCAATGAGCAGACTAAGGAGAATGAAGCGACGAAGAAAAAAGACGGACAAAAAGGAGAAGGAACAGAAGATCAAGCCGAGTTTGTACTGATTGGCAAAAGCCGTTCCACTTCCCCTATTATCCCACAAGTTCCCTCTGCTTCATCATTAGAAAATTCAAAGCAGAATAGTAATAATTTTGTACCGCAAAACTCCGAAAATAAAGATGACATAAGGGAAGAGGATAACGAGATGGAGGTTAACTACGAGATGGAAAGAGAGGACGAAAACGAGGTTGCTCGCGAGGAGCTGAGTCTGCCCATTGAGTCCGCATCTGAAGATGGTGAGGTATCCAGTCAATCTATCCTCGCACGTGACTTAGGTCGCATGAGAAAGTGGCGTAAGAACAGTGATGAGGTAGATGATGCCGAAGTCAAGGAAATTGTCGGTCAACTTAAAGGCACTGACTTTATGGAGAAATACAAGGAGTATGTCGCCAAAATGCAAGGTGAGCAGTCCATCCTGCTGGATAAAATCCGAAGAGCAGAGGAAGGAGAAGAGCAGACATATGAATTGTCCACTTTCGATGCCTCCAGAAAGAACTCTTCTGACAATATGATGACGGAAACTGACGATATGGGCGAGCGTCCACTTTCATACTATCTGTAAAACTATTGTTTTTGTTCATATTGTACAGTGTTCAAGGGGTGGCTCAAAAGTAAAACAATCTGCCAATATCTGTCATACGATAAAACCGAGCTACCCCTTGCCACTTTCACCCTAAAAAGAAAATAATTTGTTTAACAACTTAAAATAAAAACAGCAATGAACAACAAAAAGAAAATCACAATGCTGCTCCTGATGGCTGCCGCCACCGCAGGAGCTTATGCACAGGGCAATGGAATGGCGGGTATCAATGAAGCCACCAAGATGGTGACCAGTTATTTCGATCCCGGTACGAAACTTATCTATGCCATCGGTGCCGTGGTGGGCTTGATCGGAGGAATCAAGGTCTATAATAAGTTCAGTTCGGGTGACCCCGATACGAGCAAGACCGCAGCCTCTTGGTTCGGTGCGTGCATCTTCCTCATCGTGGCTGCCACCATCCTACGTTCTTTCTTCCTGTAACCACTATGGCGAGTTGGGAAATCAACAAAGGTGTAGGTCGGACGGTGGAGTTCAAGGGCTTGAAGGCGCAGTACCTCTTCCTCTTTACAGGAGGCTTGCTGGCTGTCTTCATCCTCGTGGTCGTGTTCTATCTCTGTGGCATCAGTCAGATAACCTGTCTGGTCATAGGCGTAGTGGGTGCCACCCTCGTGGTGTGGCAAACGTTCTCCATGAACCGAAAGTACGGGCAGTATGGGCTGATGAAGCAGGGAGCAGTTCGTATGCACCCACGCTACCTCTTGAACCGCCGGACGGTCTTTCACCTTATCCGTAACCTTCAACCCAAAAGAAAGAAGCAATGAGAAACAACAGTAAGATAACTACCTTGGAGTCGAAGTTCCCGCTGCTCTCCGTTGAGCAGGGGTGTATGGTGAGCAAGGACGCAGATATTACGGTCGCCTTCCGTTTGGAATTACCCGAACTCTTTACCGTTACCTCAACAGAATACGAGGCAATGCACTCAGCCTGGCATAAGGCAATCAAGGTGCTACCCAATTACAGCATCGTACACAAGCAGGACTGGTTTATTAAGGAGGACTATCAAGGAAATCTCTCCGATGGCGGACTGAGCTTCCTTGCCCGTTCCTCCGAAAGGCACTTCAACGAACGTCCGTATCTCCACCACTCGGTCTATCTCTTCCTTACCAAGACGAACAAGCAGCGTATGGCACAGCAGAGTAATTTCTCTTCACTCTGCCGTGGACACCTGCTGCCCAAGGAAATCACCAACAAAGATGAGGTGATGAAGTTTATGGAAGCCGTTGACCAGTTCGAGCGTATCATCAATGATACCGAGCAGCTAAGGATTGTCCGCATGACTGAAGATGAGTTAGTTGGCACAAATGAAAAGGGCGGACTACTCGACAGGTATTTCTCTCTATCTGAAGAAGGGCATGCGTCTTTGGAGGACATCCGTCTGGGCGCAGACCTTGTGCGTGTGGGCGACAATATGCTCTGCTTACATACATTAAGCGATACAGATGATTTGCCCACAAGTGTGAGCACGGACAGCCGATATGAACGGCTTTCCACTGACCGCTCCGATTGCAGGTTGTCCTTCGCCGCTCCCGTGGGTTTGATGCTGCCGTGTAACCACATCTATAACCAGTATATCTTCATAGAGGATAGCGATGCCAACTTGGAACGCTTCGAGAAGCAGGCAAGAAACATGCACTCGCTGGCACGCTACAGCCGTAGCAACCAAATCAACGAGGAATGGATACAGGAGTATCTCAATATTGCCCACTCACAGGGACTGACCTCCATTCGTGCCCACTTCAATGTGCTGGCATGGAGTAGTGATAAGGAAGAACTTCGCCAGATCAAGAATGACGTGGGCTCTGCACTTGCTCTTATGGAATGCCACCCTCGCCACAATACCATTGATGCGGCAACGCTCTACTGGGCGGGCATTCCCGGCAATGCGGCAGACTTTCCTGCAGAAGAGTCATTCTATACTTTTATCGAGCCTGCCCTCTGCTTCTTTACGGCAGAAACAAACTATAAGGATTCGCTCTCTCCCTTCGGCATCAAGATGGCTGACCGCCTTTCTGGAAAACCTATTCATCTGGATATATCGGATTTGCCAATGAAAAAGGGAGTCATCACCAACCGTAACAAGTTTATCTTGGGTCCTTCGGGTAGTGGTAAGTCTTTCTTTACCAACCACATGGTACGCCAGTATTACGAGCAGGGAGCGCATGTCCTCTTGGTTGATACGGGAAACTCATATCAAGGCTTGTGTGAACTTATCCACCGCAAGACCAAGGGAGAGGACGGCGTGTATTTCACCTATACCAATGAAAGTCCTATATCTTTCAACCCTTTTTATACGGATGATTACTTCTTCGATGTAGAGAAAAGGGAGAGTATCTGCACATTATTACTTACACTTTGGAAAAGTGCTGATGAACATATCACCAAGACCGAAGCAGGCGAACTCGGTTCTGCCGTCAATGCCTATATCGAACTTATCAGGACGGATCATACCATCGTTCCCTGCTTCAATTCCTTCTATGAGTATCTGCGGGACGTGTACCGCAAGGATATGGAAAAGCGTGACATCAAGGTAACACTCTCGGACTTCAACATCAACAACCTCTTAACGACATTGAAGCAATACTATAAAGGTGGTCGTTATGATTTCCTGCTGAACTCGGACAAGAACATCGACCTGCTAAGTAAACACTTCATCGTCTTTGAAATTGACCAAGTGAAGGACAACAAAGACCTCTTTCCTGTGGTAACGATTATCATCATGGAAGCCTTCATCAATAAGATGCGCCGATTAAAGGGTATCCGCAAGATGATACTCATTGAGGAAGCGTGGAAAGCCATTGCTTCGGCAAACATGGCGGACTACATCAAGTATCTCTATAAGACGGTGAGAAAGTATTTCGGAGAAGCCATTGTGGTAACGCAGGAGGTGGATGACATTATTCAGTCGCCCATTGTCAAGGAGAGTATCATCAACAACTCCGACTGCAAGATACTGCTCGATCAGCGCAAGTACATGACCAAGTTCGACGGTATACAGGCGATGCTCGGTCTTTCGGAAAAGGAAAAGAGCCAGATACTCTCCATCAACCAGAACAACGACCCGAACCGACTCTACAAAGAGGTGTGGATAGGTCTGGGCGGTATGCAGAGTGCTGTCTATGCTACGGAGGTGAGCATGGAGGAATATCTCACCTACACCACGGAGGAAACCGAGAAGGTGGAGGTCATGCAGCGTGCGGAACAACTCGGTGGCGATATAGAGACCGCTATCCGACAGCTTGCCATAGAGAAAAGAAACAATAAAAAGAAATAAGTAATAAACCATCAAAACTATAGTAACAATGAAAAAGTTTTTATTTATGGCTCTCTTAGGATTGAGCCTTTCAGTTTCCAAAGCACACGCACAGTGGACGGTCTATGACCCGGGTAACTTTGCCGGCAACATTGCCAATACGGTCAAGGAGATAGCCACCGCCTCGAAGACAGTAAAGAATACCCTTGACGGATTCAAGGAGGTGGAGAAACTCTACAACGACACCAAAAAGTATTACGATGCCCTCAAGAAGGTGAATAACCTTATTGGCGATGCTTATAAGGTCAAGGAGTGTATCCTGATGGTGGGCGACATCTCGGAGGTCTATGTCACTTCCTACAAGAAGATGCTCTCGGACAAGAACTTCCGCCCGACAGAACTCGCTGCGATGGCCTCGGGCTACACCAAGCTGCTCGAGCAGAGCGGTGAGAGCCTGAAAGAACTCAAGTCCATCGTCAAGAGTAATGTCTTCTCCATGAACGACCACGAGCGCATGCAGCAGATAGACCGTATCTATACCACACTACGTGAATACCGCTCCTTGGTGTCGTACTATACAAGGAAGAATATCTCCGTAAGCTACGTGCGTGCAAGGGAGAAGAACAACCTTGCCTCTGTTAAAGCGCTCTATGGTAATACGGCAAGCAGGTATTGGTAAATCCACAGACAAAAAAGAACTTGAACGAACTTTCATAAAAAACTTTTGCTTATGGATTTTGCCAGTTTACACGAGCTGCTACGCTCAACCTATGACGAGATGATGCCGCTCTGTGCCCAGATGACGGGCATTGCCAAGGGCATTGCAGGCTTGGGTGCACTCTTTTATATTGCCCTTCGGGTATGGGCTTCCATAGCCCGTGCCGAGGCGATAGATGTTTTTCCCTTGCTGCGCCCCTTCGTGCTGGGCTTTTGTATCATGTTCTTTCCAACAGTCGTATTGGGTACGATGAATGCCGTTCTCTCACCTGTGGTGCAAGGAACGGAGATGATGGTACACCAGCAGGAAGGCAATTTGGCGGAACTGACCGCAAAAAGGGATAAGTTGCAGGAGGAAGCCTACCTCAGAAATCCTGAAACGGCTTATCTTGTATCGAACGAGAAGTTTGACCAAAAGATAGAGGAAATGGGCATCATCGGTCCGGAGGATGCCGTGACAATTGCGGGGATGTATGCCGAGCGTGCCGCCTATCAGACCAAGCAATGGGTCATGAAACTTGTTCACGATTTTTTGGAATTGCTGTTCCATGCTTCGGGACTCATCATTGACACGCTTCGCACCTTTATTCTGATTGTCCTTTCGATACTCGGACCTATCGTGTTCGGCATAGCCGTATGGGATGGTCTAGCAGGCTCACTTACGGCATGGTTCTCACGCTATATCTCTGTCTACCTGTGGCTGCCTGTCAGCTCTATTCTTACGGCACTGCTTACCAAGATACAGGTGCTGATGATGCAGAAAGACATCGATGCACTCAGCGATCCGAACTATCTGCCTGATTCGGGAACGTGGTATTACATCGTCTTCTTCCTTATCGGTATTGTAGGCTACTTCTGTGTACCTACTGTGGCAGGTTGGATTATTGAAGCTGGAGGCGGTATCGGCTCATACGGACGCAATGTTAATCAGACTGCACAGCGTGGCGCACAAGGTGCATACACTGGTGGCAAGGCTGCTATGGCAGGCGCAGGTGCTGCTGTGGGAAATATCGGTGGACGCATCAAGGGAGCGCTGCTCAGAGGAAAATAGAAATGGAGCAACTATGCTTAATTAATCAACGGGTATAAAAGAAAAAAATGGAATTCAAATCACTTAATAATATCGAGACCTCATTCAGACAGATACGGCTCTATGCCTTTGTCTTTGCCATCGTATGTGTGGTAGTAAGCGGTTATGCTGTCTATGCCTCGTACAGCTTCGCCAAGGAGCAGAGGGAGAAAATCTATGTGCTTGACCAAGGAAAGTCGCTCATGCTGGCTCTCAGTCAGGATGCAAGTCGTAATCGTCCCGTAGAGGCAAGAGAACACGTGCGTCGTTTTCATGAGCTGTTCTTTACCATTGCGCCCGACAAGGACGCCATTGAGAGGAACATGGAGCGTGCCTTCCTGCTATGCGACAAGTCGGCTTTCAATTATTATAAGGACTTGGCGGAGAAAGGCTATTATAACCGTGCCATATCGGGTAATATCAATCAGCGCATAGAGGTGGACTCTATCCACTGCAACTTTAATACTTACCCTTATGTGGTAACGACCTATGCACGGGAGTTTATCGTCCGTCAGAGTAATATTACAGAGCGCAGTCTTGTTACGACCTGCACGCTGCAGAACTCTGTTCGTTCGGACAACAACCCGCAAGGCTTCCTGATGGAGAACTTCCTCGTCAAGGAGAACAGGGACATACAGACTTATAAACGATAAGGCTATGGCAAGAAAAGTAAACTATCTGCTCGCTCACCATTATCTGCGCTTTCACCTATGGCTCCGTCATTGGTGTGAAAGGCTCACGATAAGGCAGCGCAAGGCTATCGTCTATGGGCTGAGTTTTATCTATCTCATCTGTTCCCTTTGGATGATAGCGCAGTTTTTCCTTCCTCCAAAGAAGGAAAAACTACCCATTCCCACGGGAAAGCTGACGGACAGTCCGATACGGACAGACAGCACTTTACAAGAGTTACACGGCAATTTTTACCTACAACATCACCAAACAATCAAAGAAAATGGATAATAAACAGAAAGAACAAATGAAAAAAGGCTTGGTCTTCGGAGGTCTGGGACTGCTGTTTGCCCTTTCAATGTGGTTTATCTTCGCACCGTCGGGCAAGGATAAGACAGCTGCGGAGCAGGGACTCAATGACAGCATCCCGCAGGCAACGACTGAAAAGCTCACCGAGAACAAGCTCAAAGCCTACGAATTAGGCGACAAGGCACACGAGGAAGAGCAGAGCCGCGAGGAGATGGGCAAGCTGTCGGACTATTTCGCACAGAACACCGCTCCATCAGAGGCGCAGCGTGCAGAGACAGCTGCTTCTACGGCAAAGATAGAAAACTCTATGCATCGCTATGAGGAGAATAATCGCCTTTTGAACTCCTTTTACGCTCCCGATCCAAACGAGCAGGAGCGTGAAGCCTTGCGCTCGGAGATAGATAACCTTAAAAAGGAACTCTCTGCCAAAGACAGCAGGGAGGACAATGAAGAGAAAAGACAGCTTGCACTGATGGAAAAGAGCTATCAGATGGCAGCGAAGTATCTTCCTAAGACATCATCTGTTCCTCCGTCATTGGAGAATGCTTTTACGAATGATAAGGGAAACACACCCACAATCACCGATATTGGAACAGAAAAGGAACAGGGGCAAGCCAACACTCCTATAATGGAGGTCTTGGCGGAACGCAAACAGGTGGTGTCTTCGCTCGGTCAGCCGATGAGCGATGCAGATTTCATCAAGGAGTACGGCAAGAAGGCTCGCAACTTGGGCTTTCATTCGCTTGCCAGCAGTTCTCCTTCTTTGATGCGCAACACGCTCAAAGTGGTGGTGGACAGAACGACAACGCTTAAGGAGGGTGACAATGTCGTACTCCGTCTGCTTGAAACCGCCAAGGTGCAGGGTTTGCGTATTCCTCGGCAGAGCCGCTTGATAGCACAGGCGAAGATAGAGGGCAACCGTATGCACCTGCTTATCAAAAGCATTGAGGTGGACGGACATATCATATCCGTCAAACTCTCGGCATACGACATGGACGGACAGGAGGGTGTGTATATACCTGGTTCGGAGGATATCAATGCGCTTAAGGAAGTCGGGGCGAACATCAGTGGTTCAATGGGAACCTCCTTTACCTTCGCTTCCTCTGCCAAAGACCAGATTATCTCCGAGGCTGCCCGTGGGGTGATGCAGGGTGCAAGTCAGCTGCTTCAGAAGAAACTGCGCACCGTAAAGGTAACGCTCAAAGGGGGCTATCGCCTTTTCTTGGTGCAGACAAAATAAACAATCAAGAATAACAAGTAAAACAATAACATCAAATCAACAGCAACAATGAAGAAACTTATTTTATCAATG
Organism: Prevotella sp. TCVGH; assembly: GCF_023522295.1. Classification (NCBI taxonomy): domain Bacteria; kingdom Pseudomonadati; phylum Bacteroidota; class Bacteroidia; order Bacteroidales; family Prevotellaceae; genus Prevotella; species Prevotella sp. TCVGH. The sequence goes on from NZ_QFFX01000019.1 coordinate 11,417, forward strand.
GCTTTGCTCGCAACGATGGGAGCGACAGCCACTGCACAAGACCTCAACAACGGCACATCGCTTATGCCTAACCGTCCTCTCTCTTCGGGCGAACTCTTTCAAGGGATGAGCCGTGCCATTCCTAATGGGCGTGTCGTCCTTCCCTACGGCTTGGACGTTACCTTCGACAAGACTGTGCATCTCATTTTCCCTGCTCCCATTCGCTATGTGGACTTGGGCAGCAATAACTTGATTGCAGGCAAGGCGGAGGATGCGGAGAACGTGCTGCGCGTGAAGGCTGCCGTGAAGGATTTTGAGACGGAAACCAACATGAGCGTGATTTGCGAAGACGGCTCTTTCTATGCTTTCAACGTAAAGTATGCCGATGAGCCGGAGAAGCTCAGCATAGAGATGAAGGACTTTTTGTCACCAACAGAGGGACGACTGCCAAGCAACCGCTCTGACATTTACTTTAAGGAACTTGGCAACGAGTCGCCCGTATTAGTAAAGCTGATGATGCAGACTATCTATCAGAATGACAAGCGTACCATCAAACATATCGGTGCACAGCAGTTCGGCATGAAGTTTCTGCTTCGTGGCTTATATGCCCATAATGGCTTGCTGTATTTCCACACTAGTATGGAAAACGGTACGAATATGCCGTACTCGGTGGATTTTATCACATTCAAGGTGGTTGATAAGAAGATGGCAAAGCGCACCGCTATACAAGAACAAGTATTGCAGCCGCTTCGTGCCTATCATCAGGTGATGCAGGTGCGTGGTATGGGTAGTGAACACACTGTGTTTGCGCTCGAGCAGTTTTCTCTTACAGAAGACAAGCAGCTTGAAGTGACGCTCTATGAGAGAAATGGCGGTCGCACATTGACCTTTTATGTAACGGCAGAAGACCTGCAGATAGCAAAGAAGATTGATAACCTCAAACTGAAATGGTAATGAAGAAGAACAATATCATTCTGACAGTATGCGTTGTGGTGGCTATGACTTTCAGTCTGCCATCGCAGGCACAGCGACTGATACCCAAGCAAAGGGGCATAGAGGTCGTAGGGGGTGTTCCGCTTATCAAGGGTGAAAAGTTCTTTGGCAAGGATAACTTCGGTCTTGACATATCGCTTACCCGTTACTTGAAACGAGAGAACTACTCCTTTGTAGGAGTTGAGTATGAACAGCAGATTATGCCGTATCGGGACTATGGCGTAAAACTCAAAGATGCGCTCCTGCACTTGGGCTATATGCACCCGATACTCTCCGACAATGGCAAGAACGTGCTTCTCTATGCTGGCATATCCGCATTGGGCGGTTACGAGGAATTGAATGAGGACAAGAAGCTGCTGCCCGATGGGGCTACGCTGCTCGACCGCCCACGCTTTGTCTATGGTGGTGCCGTACATGGCTCGGTGGAGGTGTTCCTCACGGATAGGCTTCTGTTTCTTGTCAAGGCACAAGGGCGGTTCCTCTTTGGAACGAACGTGCATCGTTTCCGTCCGGCTGTTTCTGTAGGGCTAAGGTTTAACTTTTAAGTAGAAGAAAAGATGAAGAAGATATTGAATACGATTTGGGTAATGGGTGTGCTGACCCTTGCCGTGTTTTGCCTATCTGCTTGTGATAGGGAACTGGATGTGCAGCAGGCTTATCCGTTCACTATCGAGACGATGCCTGTTCAGAAGGACATCACCAAGGGACAGACGGCAGAGATACGCTGCACGCTGAAGCGGGGCGGTGAGTTTGCTGACACTCGCTATACGATACGTTATTTCCAGCCTGATGGCAAAGGAACGCTGAAGATGGACGATGGTACGGTGTTCAAGCCCAACGACCGCTATCCGCTTACAAAAGATGTGTTCCGTCTGTATTACACCTCGCTCTCCACTGACCGCCAGACGATTGACGTGTATGTGGAGGATAGTTTTGGCAAAATGCAGCAACTGACTTTCAGCTTCAATAATGAGAAGGAGGAAGAAAAGGGAAAAACCACCGCAGTAGTAACCAGAGCCTTGAACGATGCGAACGGCTAAACGCTTTGCTTTATTCTGTATAATGTGCTTGCTCTGCCAGCCGATCCTTGCCCAGCGCAGGGTACGGTTGGCAGACTTGCCTCCTTTTGAGCGCGCCGTGGTGGTCGTGAAATACTTCGAGGGGCTACACGGAAAAGGTTGCTATCCGTATGTGGGCTATGGGCATCAGCTGCAATCTGGAGAGCATTCCTCTTCCAATATGACGGAATGGCAGGCGGACTCGCTGCTCCGTGCAGACCTTTGGAAATGCTTTGAACACTTCAAAGGCTATGGTAAGGATGCGCTGTTACTGACCTTACTTGCCTATAATGTGGGTGTGGGGCGATTGCTTGGTTATGGTAAGCAATCCAAGAGCCGATTGCTGAAAAAGATAGAGGCAGGGGACAGAAACTTCTATCGGGAGTATGTTTCGTTCTGCCGATATAAGGGAAAGGTCTTGAATGGATTGGTGAAACGGAGGCAAGTGGAGTTTGCCCTTTTTTATATCTTATATTAACGTGAGTTCAATGAATTATAGGTATCTGTAAATTTGGTGATTAGCGAAATTTATTGTAACTTTATAGTACTGATTTACAAAGAATTACAAACAAAAATCGCTATAATCACCGAGGATAAAGTTACTGAAATATTTTGTATGGCAGATGACTTCTGCAATTTTTTTGATGCTATGATGGCAAAATATATGGTAAAACCGGCTAATAAGAGAAAATATCATCGTGATTGCACGATGTCAAAGGCGGAAATCATGCTTATCATGATTCTTTTCTACGACTCCGGTTATCGCTGCCTGAAACATTTCTATCTTGAAAAGGTTTGTAAGCATCTGCATCATCTGTTTCCCAAGGTTGTCTCGTACAACCGTTTTGTGGAATTGGAAAGAGAGGCTGCCATCCCCTTGGCTTTGTCTATCAAGAAAGTCCTGCTGGGCAAATGCACGGGAATCAGCTTTGTTGACAGTACGCCACTTTGCGTCTACAGAAACCAGAGAATACACATTCACAAGGTATTCAAAGGCATAGCTCAAAGAGGAAAGTGCTCAATGGGTTGGTTCTTCGGATTCAAGCTACATCTGATTTGCAATGAGAAAGGAGAGCTTCTCAACTTCATGATAACACCTGGGGATATTGATGACCGTAAGCCTCTGGAATACAAAGCGTTTTTGGAATTTATATACGGGGAACTGGTTGGTGACAAGGGGTTTCTCGGCAAGAACCTCTTTCAAAAACTCTTCGGCGACGGAATACAGCTTATCACCAAGTTGAAAAGCAATATGAAAGGCGCGTTGATGAGCGTTTCTGACAAACTTCTTATCAGAAAGAGAGCTATCATCGAAACGGTAAACGATGAGTTGAAGAACATTGCACAAGTAGAACACTCCAGGCGTAGATGCTTTGACAATTTCATCGTCAATATATTGGGAACTGTTGCTGCATATTGCTTATTCCTAAAGAAGCCGTGCATCTATGTACAAAGGACATTCGATACAAAGCTCACTTTTTTCTAAATTCGTCGAACTCACGTTATATTAAGAGATCTCTGCAAAAGTTCCCCAATAGGAAACTTTAAAAAATATAACTTGTTGATAGTCAGATATCGTATTTCTGACATAAAGGAGTTTCGCAGAAGTTTCAGAACATAGATTAGCCAACCCAGATAATGTATATCTATGCGATTGGCTCTTAGGAGTACTTAAGTAAATATAAAAAGGTATAAGATAAAAATTCACAGGGCAGTAATCGCAAATTAATACTACCTACGAAAACATAGCATCAAGTTTAGAATGGGTTTCCGCAGGGACTGTTATATTGCTCATATCATAATAGAACTTAGCGTCCACATGCCTCATAACATCTTGGGTTATCCCCATATTGTTCATTACTTGAACTCTATCCGCAGTTCCTCCTGCATTGCGTTGAGCTTGTATGCCTTGATTAATCTTTTTCTTTATATCGTTCACCATCTGCGGCTTCACAATCATATCCCACAGGTAATGTCCCCGAGTAATCTTCCATATACTATGCTGATCATAACCAAGCATTGCCAATTTTTCCTTTATTTTTTCAGAAGACTCTTTGTGAGATTCTATTGCATTGTTCAGTTCTGTCCTATAAGCAGTTTTGAACTCTGTAAAATTAACACTGTTTGCACACTTCTGAACACCAAAATGCGTTATCAACTCCCCATAATGTTTTATCGGACGAAGTTCTTCTTTTGATTCTATTGTAGCGAGATAATATACATATAAATCCCATGATGCCAAAGAAAACTGTTCGACAAGATGGATATAGTCCGTATTTTGTAACAAAATGTTTTCTATAGAATGCCACGTTGTATTAACCACAAAGGGACAATTTCTCACCATATCAGTATATCTGGAGTATTCATCAATGATTAAGTCAAAATCTGCATCGACAGCTACCACCTTCTCTTTGCAAAGTCCCTCCATCGACAACAACATGGATTTTCCATTTCCCTTGTCTGGGTTGACAGTCTTGTTTGTGACGACTTTGATGTTATACTTCGTTTGGTATGGCTTAACTGCTTCTTTCCAAAACATAACGTCAACATTGCCCTCAACGTACATTTGGACAGGAATTCTCGAGGGAGAATGTCCAAATGCTGCTGTTGCCTTTATCCATTCGCTTGTTACATTCTTGCTTAAATCACTCATATCACTCAACTTTGGTCATTAGTGATGATATGTTAGTAACGAGTTGCTCCCATCCATCTATAATAACACCGGGGGAATGGGTTGCCAATATAATCTGACAATTAGGATTCAGTTTCTTCAGGTTGTTGAGAAGTTCTCGCTGCCAGTCAATATGCATTGAGATTTCCGGTTCATCCATTATCAGTATGCTCTCCTCCTTTCGTTGTAGCAATACGGTAAGCATTACAATAAGGAACTGCTTCTCACCCGATGATAATTTCTTGTTGTTGTCAAATATTTCTCCTTCCAGTTTAAACTGGAGTTTGCTCTGCTCTGTGTCAACAACCTTTTGCGTGTTTGCAAAAGCGTGATTTACGATTTCAATAAAAAGATTATTCTGAGCATAAATACGTCGCATATCTTCTATCTCAACCTTTCCAGCTGACTTAATGATATCACTCAACTGCTTGGAGAGATCGGAAAGATAATAGGCATATTCGCTCTCCAATTTTTCCAACTGCTGATCAAGTGCACTGCCTTTTTCTGTTTTAGTTGGAACATCGAAAGTTGCTATTAGGCTGTAGTTCCTATCTTGCTTAAACGTGCTTGTGGCTATCTTATTACCGTTCTTTCGTATTGCAATGATACTCGCATTTATTGTATGGTCAGCCAGACTTTTATCGTCTTGACCATTAATATCCGCACTTATTCTTGTTGCAAGTTCATTAAGTAACTCATCCGATTCTGATTCTTTTTTCAACCGCAAGAGGCTATCTCTGAAACTTCTATATTTGACGTTAACACCGTCATACATATTTGCAGAAGCACTTTTTACTCCAAAAACTTCCGGGATATAGTCGGGCTCACAGAGTGCTGCAATAATCTTCAGCAGGGTGGTCTTGTATGATCCGTTATCACCTGCTAATATATTTACATCTTCTCGAAGTATCCATTCAAAATTGTACTTATCATACAACCGTTCTATTTTAATGCTTTTGATTTTCATGACGATTGTCTCCTATTGTTAATCCTCCAAGTTATCAAATAACGTTGGCTGACTCTCATCTATTCTTTTCTTTTTTCCTTCTAATGTCTCAGTGTAATTGTCATCATAGCCGTGACCATATACAACTAAGACCTTGTATTCGTTGTGCAGAGGATTTTCGTTTTCATCAAATGTCTCCTCAAACTGAAGTTTGCAGTCTATATACGAACCTGTTCGGAAATCTATCTCTGCATTCTGAGCCTCCATCCGGAATTGACCTGCCATCATTTCAAAATTGACATCCTGCCCTTTATAGTTGCCTTTCCATTTGATTGACTTGCCCTTTACTATTACAGGACTCACGATATACATTCTGGCATGATCCTCTATTTTAGTCTCTGGCACAAATGATTCGATATAACTGGCAAATGAAGAGGATTCAATTCGAAAATCGGTTTTGTCAAGATTGTCAAAGTCGTTATGTTTAATACCGACAGCCTTGATTTCCTTGCAAGTAGACAACTGCCTAAAGTATTCTGTCCTAGCTTTTCTGAAATGCAAATGCGAATTAAGTCGGTCAAGCTGTTTGTCATTAATGTTTAGTTTTTGAATAACTACCTTTATCCTTTCAGACTCTTGCCCTGAAAGACCGTTTGTCAAATCCTCCATCCGAACTATTTTCTTTTCGAAGAATAACCTACGGAATATAAGAACAAGAATATAGCGAATCCATTTCGTATCTTTGCCCTCATCCATGATGAACCAGAACATTTTAATAACGCTACCACGTTTCAAAGAACCTGTCTGCAAGTTATTGCTAATGCCAATTACTTTAGAAACATAGTTAAAAGCCTTGATATAGCACAATGAGGATTCAGCCTCCACTTTTGCATTCATCGCGTAAGTAGAGTTGTCTTGCAGTTCGTAGTGAACCATCAACGAGTCATCTTCAATTCTTTGCATTTATTGGTAACATTTTATTTAGAAGAGCCACACATATTAATTATGAGACTGAATCCCTTGCAAAAGTAACAAATTATTTTTATATACGCATGGAGGGGAGTTTTTTTATATAAATGGTAGGGGGCATGGAACTCGTTGTAGAGTGAACTATCAATATTTTCAACTAATAGAAAGAGGAGTTGACATAACTCCTCGCTGCCAAATTTACTATCATTTGAAAAGTACAACAGCTACCATCAGTTTCAACTCTTTGGGAGAAACTGTTTTTGGGTGTAAAATTTATAGATGTATGCTAAACTTTGATGTCTTACACACATTTTCTGTGGAGGATATCAAAACTATCACTATGTAAATCACCTAATCATATTGACCATTTTCTTCCACTTGCTGAGACGAAAAGAAACTAACACCATTGAGTTTTACCATCTTTGACGACAGTGATTCTTTGTAAATGACGATGAGTTGTTAGAGGGCATGGTTTATGATAAACCCTATTGTTGATATCTGTAATACATTTAACCATATTTCTGCATCGCTATTATTTGATTATACAGTATGATATACACCTATCCTTTTAATTTGCAAAAAGCGAAAACACTTGTCTTTTGTAATTGAAATTCTATTTCCTGCGACTTTCTTTTGCTTCTTTGCTTTGGTCGCCTGCTCGTTCAAAGACAAAGAAAAGAAGCCACGCAATTTTTCAGTTTGCGTGGCTCTTGTTCTTATTCAAGATGCTATTTCTACACTTTCGTTATTCTATCTATTCTTTTATTGGGGTGCCTGTCAAATGCCCAGTTTATCTCATCATCGGGCAAAGTGCTGTGAATACTTCCACCCATTACCAATCCGCAATTTTGCAGGACTTTCTGCCGTGCTTCCTCCTTGCTCTCTGCTACAACATCGAATACACCGTCAAAAACATATTCCGTATAGACTAAAAATCTTTGTTTCTTCATAAATTCTAATCTTAAAATTCAACCTTTAATAATCTGTACTCCTTTGGCTTTCCATTAGATAATTTGCGTAATGTGAGCCAAAAGTGATGTGCGCCATAGCCGTATGCAAAGAACTTATCAAGTTCTGTTTCTTCGGCTATTGTGTTGATAGCCGACCTTAACTCCTCTTTGTTGTCGGATAGGGTTATTGCATTGATAACCCTAATGAGTATGTGCGGTATCTCGTTCGCCCAGTTGCATACAATACTTTCTATTTCTACTTTCATATCTATGATGTTTTGTTGTTTGTTTTGTTATAATGTCGCTCTCATTCTCTGTCTTATTAGTCTGCTGTTGGCATTGACAAGGTTTACTATCTGCTCATGGTATTCTGTGTTCTTGTTGCATACCCCACGACTTTGCACCACTTCCAAAGTTCTTAATGATACTTCAATGGTTTCTATCCGTTTGCCCTCAATGGTAGCCGACAGGATGAGCGAGTCTTCTCTGAGATAGTACTCGTTGGAAAATACGCAGTGGTGCATGGTTACTCCCTCCTCCAAATGCTCACGCACGCTCTCCAATACGTGGACTTGGATTGTGCCGTCCGTGAAATGGATACCGAAAAATTTGGATTTAAGTTCTTTGAAACGTTTTTCATCTTCCATTGCCTTCTTTTGTTTCTGTTCTATTTCCTCCCTTTCACGCAATCTGAGAAGTTCCTCGTGTCTGCGGTCGTGTTCGCCTTTAAGGTCTGTTGGGCATAAATATTTTGGATTATGAATATCCTTTCCTAATCTTCTAAGTGTATCTACATAATCACTCCAAAGGGAAATATCCACAATCTCATAGCCGTTACGGACTGCAACCTTGTAGGATTGCCATAGTTCTTCAAAAGTTCTCATGTTGGCAAGAAAGTAACGTAAGTGGTCTGTACGACCTGCCTTTAGCAATGTTTCCACTCGGCTGTCTGTGAGCAATGCAGGAATAAGCTGGGTAGGCACGATGCCATAGAAATTATCCTTAAAACCATTTCTGCGAAGTATGTCTGTAACCTTGAACTTCGGAAATATCGGTGAGTAGGCAATATGCTGATAGGCTTCATTATCGTTGCGTATTGCCATAGGACTATAATAGGAAAAGGTATCAACATAGTGTCCCAATACCCTCTGTATGGCAACCACAGCTTTTCGTCCCTGCATATTCCACCAATATTGCCCAATCTCTATTATGGAAGCCTGTGCTTTGTAACCTTTCTCCATACCCACAATAAGTAGGAACATACGCAATACTTGAAATTCTCCACAAGTAGTAAGTATGGTGAAATACTGTTTCTCCTGCAACTTGCGCTCGTATGTTTCCTTGACCTGCAACTTTGCCCTGCAATGAGGGCAAGTGCAAGTTTCTCTATGTTTGTCCATTACCCAACTATACCCACAATCCATACAAGTGGTGCGACCTTTTGGCAAGCGGTAGGCGAAGTGGTCAATGCACTCACGGAATGCTCACTTACTTTGTGTCTTGGTTATCGGGCGAAGATGCTTGCTTTGTTCCAAAACTGCCTTTTCAAATTTGTTTCTTGGTTTCATAGGCTTAAAAATCAAATAAAGATGGTTGTACTTGGGTTGCTATGTTCTCGGTCTTTTTCACTCGTGCGTTACGGCTCTGTAACTTGGCAAGTTCCTCACGCTGATATTGCTTAATGGCTTCCTGCCTTGCTTCAGCTTTTTCTTCCTCTGTGAGTTCTACAATGTGATTAACGGCTACTTGGCAGGAAACAGACTTACCTACTTCTATATCGTCCTCATCGTAGTAATGAACAGCCATAGAGAAGATTTCATCATCATCAAAGCCGTTGCAACCACTTTTCTGCACTTCATTAAGAATGTAGGTGATGCACTCCTCGATATTCTTGTTAGGTTTCATTAAGTTGGGGGCAAACAAGGGGTCTGTCATAGCACGCTGATTGAGATACTCGGCTATTGTCCGTGTGAAATGTTCTGTTCCTTTCATTGTCGTATATGTTTTGATGTTATTAATACTTGGGAATTTCTACTATTTGATTGATACGTCCATATAGGTAGGCTCTTAGGCTTGTTCTGTCGGGTGCGTAATACTCTGTCCATTGTCCATACTGATTGACAAGATATTTCTTCAGTACATCAAAGAAGTCAAAGCGATAGCCTTGCAGGGGTACGGCTGTGCGGAAATAGGTATTAGAGTTTACCGCTTCACATAGCCAATTCTTTTCTTCACGGCTCATCATTTCGCCACGATTGAGTTTCATACGTAGGAGATATATTTTGCTGTTACAAAGGCTCTCCAAAGGGGGAACGTCCCATTGTACAAACTTAATTGCCAACACTTGCTCACTTTTTTCAGCCACAGGGTTAATGCGGTAATGAGAGGAGGAGCTATATCCTTTGCTGTTCATCGAAGATGTTGTATTTACCTTTTGCTTATCCATAGCGACATTTTTTTTATGCGTCCAAAGATCGGAGTATGCTGATTCCTTTTTGTAGCAAAATCAAGGTAGCGGGGCGGGCTTGCACAAGGTTTTGTCGGAAAATACTACCCGTAGGTGTGGAGATTTTCCAGACAAACCAAGCGGCACAGACCTTTTGAAAGCCACAAGCCCCATACTACCTTTGCGGATAAAAAGAAATCAGCACCGACTTATGGCACATCAAAGTGGAATAGATGGACGTGAGAGCCAGTATGGAAAACAAAAAAGGTGGCTACCTCAAGCGAGATAACCACCCATATAAGATGCATAACTATCGTTAATGAGCTGACGAAAAAAAATTGAGTACGACTACTCCTACCAAGATTAATGTGACACCGAAGATAGTCATTAAATCAAAATGCTGTTTGAAGCAGATGATACTGATAGCATTAACAAGTACCAATCCAAGACCTGCCCATGTAGAATAGACTATACCGAGAGGAATTGTTTTTAACGAAAGAGATAAGAAATAGAAACATGCCATATAAGATACGCATGTCCCAAGAACAAGCCATGGCTTTGTAAAACCATCAGAGACCTTAATGCATACAGTCCCTATAGTTTCCAAAACTATGGACAACATAAGAAATAAATAAGCCATAATAATTGGATATGTAATTTAGGCGGACTTTAACGCTGCCACCTTTCTGCGTTTGACACTGCAAAAGTACTCATTTTTTAGCAATTTCGTACTTGGTAAATACATTTTTATGGAAAAAAGTTAGGAAACGAGCACCACGTATAGAATCAGATTATTAAGAACTTATCGAAAAAACTTCTTGTTAGAGCACACAGAGCAGGATTACCAAGATGACGGCAAGCCAGAACAGCCAACGCAGGATTATAAAGGTTACTTGCAGAATAACTTTAACAATGAAGCGTAGTGTCAGGAAACCGAGAATAACTGAAACGGCGGTTACGACTTGCGGCGTAACTATCTTTGAGATGAGGTAAACCGCACCGATAACGATGGAAAGCAGAACAGCGAGTTCGATGAAGCGTGTCCAAGCGAAGCGGCGGACTTGCTTGGGAGAAGTCGGCTGCTGCTTGTTCTTATCGGTTTTGTTCGATGCGTCTGCCTTGATGAAGGCAGGTGTGTGAACGATTTCGTTAAGCCGTGAGGACAATGGAAGCTCGCTTCTATTGTCTCGGCGAGAAATCGCACTTTTAAGAACGTCTTGATTCATGATGATTGTATTCATATCGGAGCTTTTTATAGTTTCAAGAGCAGTTACAAGATGCGCAGACTACACAAAGACAAGTGTTTGAAAAAACTCTTGGCGTGTGGAGTGGAGCGTTTATCTTGGCTCTTGACACTACAAAAGCTCCAGATGGTGCTACATCAAGTCATGTTCTCACCGCCTATCGTTGGCAGACCATTGACCTCGATGAGCAGAACTATTGTTCCTGTCAGTTCGGTGTAGAGTTTCTCATACTCTGGAGTTGCGCCAAAGTCGTCTGTCAGTTCATACTTATCGAAAACGCTTTGCACAGCCTTATTCTTCAGAAGCATTGGTGTTAGTCTTTCGGGGAGTGGAGAAGGAAGTTCTTTCTCGAACTCATTCTCTAAGACAGACACAAGTGTGTCGTACTTGGAAAAGTGAAGTCCTCGATACAAGACTTCACTTGCCATGGTCTCTGCTTCAAGATGTGAGAAACTTTGCGCCACTGCATCACAGTAGGTGGTAAGGGCTTCATCGGCTCTTGCCGTTATGAATTGGTTATCACTCAGCATTTCGGGGAAATGCTCACCGAGATAGTTCTCCAACTTCAGGCGGAAGTAAGATAGTTCTTTCTTGGTTTCCATAAATCTCTTATTTTAGAATTATACATTTTATTATATTATCAAATGCCCATTGCCTTATTGAACTTGCCGAGTTTGTCAGCAAGCTGTTCCATGTCATGCTCCACTTTCTTATTGGTTATGCGGGCATAAATCTGTGTTATTCTGATGTTCGTATGTCCGAGCATCTTAGACACAGACTCCATTGGAACCCCTTTGGATATAGACATAGTGGCGAAAGTATGTCTTGCCATGTGGAAGGTGAGATTCTTCTTGATTCCACAAAGGTCGGCAATTTCTTTCAAATATGAATTGATACGTTGATTGCTCATCATTGGAAATACCTTTCCACCTTTTCTGTTAATGTCATAATACTTTCTTATGATGGCAAGGGGAATATCCAGCAGCATGACATTTTCATCTACGCTTGTCTTATACCTCTTGGTGATAAGCCACTGTCTGTCTTCGACAGTAACAATCTTATCGTAGGTAAGATTATATACGTCAATGTAGGCTAATCCTGTAAAGCAGGAAAAAATAAAAATATTCTTTACTAACTCCAGCCGTTCTATGTCAAAGTGCTTCTTCATAATACGGAGTACCTCTTCTTCTGTGAGGTAGCCACGATCTACCAATTCATAGCGCAGCTTGTGATTCGCAAATGGATCATGCATGATAAGTCCTCTGTTCCTCGCATAGTTCACGACCGTTTTCAGGTTTCTCAATTTCTTGGTGGTTGTGTTATGTACACCACCTACAACGGATGTAAGGTATAATTCGAAGTCCTGAACAACGGCACTTGTCAGTTCTGTCAGTCCAATATCCTTACGATGATACTTTGCTTGTAGGAAGCTTTGAAAGTTCTGCCTCACCACCTTGTACTTATAAAACGTCCCCTTTGTCAGTGTCTTACCAACTTGTTGCGTAATGGCGTCAATATATTTATCAAAGATAGGGAGAAAAGTTGTAAATTCCTTATCTGTTCCAAGAAACACTGACCTGATAAGATCTAAGGACAAGCTTTCAGAGGTTTCATATTTCCTATAGATCTGCATCAAAGTTGTTGTCATTGCATCTATTGATGCATTGACGGAGAGAGCATCTGCCGTTCTACCAATCATTCTGCTGGTTTTGTTGCTCCATTTAGATTTGTCCACGAAAATTTTAGTGGATCCAAGATTAGCCATTTCGCCTCCGAGATAAATTCGGAGCATTACAGGCGATTTTCCTTCTTTGTTCTCGTAGTTGGAACGTAGGTAGTAGGACACCTTGAAAGTCGTTTTCATAACGCATCATTTTTAGTGTAGCTTTCTTGGCTACAAAGTTCGACATAAATTGTTGAAAACGAGATATTTGTATGCCGTCAATTTGGTAGTCATTTTCCATTCACTGCTACATTTTTTTGCGAGCCTGCTTTTGTGTAGCAGTTTCTGTAGCAGAAAATGACCGAATGATGACTATCAAAAGGTATGGTTTGGCAGTCAAACGAATATGGATAAAAAACAAAAAATCGCTGTAAAACCTTGATTTTACAGCGATTATCCTTGTTTTGAAGGCTAAAATGACGTGTTGTTTGACATCCTCTTGAAACCTCTTTGTGGACCAGCCTGGGCTTGAACCAGGGACCTCCAGATTATGAGTCTGTTGCTCTAACCAACTGAGCTACAAGTCCGACTTATTGCTATGATGCATGATAAGTTTGCGGATGCAAAGATAGAAAATAAAATTGATATTCGATAGCTTGGTGCCTAAAATTCTATCATTTTACACACTTTTTTGTGAAAAACTGCGGTATTTAGCGAAATAAATGGAATAAAGATTGTCTTATAAACGAAGAAAATCCCTTAACCGACAAGGCGCAATCCAACAAGCACCATTAAAATTCCAAGGAAGACACTGCCTGCAATATACAAAGCTCCGTATAAAACATGTCCGTTCTGTAAAAGTGACAGACTTTCGTTTGAAAAGGTTGAAAACGTGGTAAAACCTCCACAGACGCCTGTAATCCATAACAGTTTCATGTCACCTTGAATAGCTACATTTCGTTCTGCTAATCCACAAAAGATGCCAATGAGGAAGCAACCGAGAAGATTTATGATAAAGGTTGCGAAGGGAAATACCGACAAAACACTCGATGACACGAATTTAGAAAGTAGATATCGGGCTACAGACCCCATGGCTCCACCAACGGCAACATATAACAAACTGCGGAATATATTCATGTGGCAAAGGTATAAAGAATTATGATAAAAGAGATTTCTTCTTTTAATAAAAACTTTCGTTTGGTGATTTTTCTTAAAAAAATAGTATCTTTACCAAATCATATTTATTGGTTTTCAAATGATTTAGTTATGTGGAAAATTTATTACCGAACTTATACACAGGCACTTGTATGGCTTTCCTTAGCCTTGACAACATGGGCTTTGACTTCGTGTAAGGATACTTTTGAAGAGCCAGAGCCTACACCACCAACTCTTTCGGTAGCCCCTGAACTAACCACAGATCAACTTTCAATTGCGTTTGATGTCATTAGTTACAAAGGAACATTTAAGGTTGAAGATGCCAACAGTGACGCACTCACATCGCCCAAGATAGTGATTCATGATAATCATGTCAAGGTAGAACTGAATCAGGAATTCACGACACTTAAAATTACAGATGCAACCCAACTTCCAATATACCTACAAATTCATTGTACTCATCCAGATTTAATTCCTGTCTCTCATAGTATTTACCAAGATTATGGCGTTATCTCTTATTATGCTATCAAGTATGGAGTTGGAAAAAACAAGATTATTGAAAAGACCATCCGAGGAGATGCTGCTCAAGTTTCTATCAACGAAAAAGGTTTACTCATGATTAAGAGTCTCAAGCCAGGTACGATGTCTTTTTTCTTGACAGATAGTAGGGGAGTTGTTAATTCTGTTACTGTTTCTATCCATAAGGGTTGGGACCTCACCAGCAACCATCTTGAAGTAGAAGGAAGTCCTGGAGAACACCTTTGCTTCTCAATTCTGTTTGGAGCACGACAATGGACTCTTACAGAAGAGGATAAGGAAAGTCCCTTTAATCTCGTCATTAATGATGAAAAATTAGACCATCTTATTTATCCACATCCGTGGTTACAACTCGAAGTTCCAAAGACGGATAAAGACAAAGTGGTGTATCAACTTGAGAACAAAGATGGAAATCGGGCAACCATCACCATCCATATAAAAGCGTCTTAGTATTCTTGAATATTCCGAATCGTCATGATAAAATTTCGTGAGGCAACGCTATCCGACTTCATTGGTGCGTGGAAAGTTCTCCGTACGGCTCGAGATATGATGTTGAAAGCAGGTAGACACCAGTGGACAGCGGAATATCCTTGTGCAAAAAATGTGATGGAGGATATCACGTCTCATCAGGCTTATGTACTCGACGCTGAAGGAGAAATCGTGGGATATGTTGTGATAGCAAAGAATGGAGAACCGAAATACCATGATATTCAGGGGCGTTGGCTGAGCGAACAAGATTATTTTGTGTTGCACAGATTGGCTATCAGTCCAACTGTTCGTGGGAAAGGTTTAGCCAAACAAATTTTTCATGAAGTGGAAAATTTATGCATCAGTCAAACAATACATAGCATAAAAATAGATACCAATAATGACAATGTCGAGATGCTTGGTATTTTACAGCAACTGGGGTTTACTTATTGTGGTATTATCAATTATGATAAAAATAAACAACGCCTTGCTTTTGAAAAGTTAGTATAGCCTTTGCTCTTTCTTTGTTGGATGTTGAAAAACAAAAAAGATGCTCCTGTTCATTTGCATCAACACCATCGTTGTGAAGCTGATGAAATGTCTTTTCGCACTTTCTATCAAAGACTTTCGAAAAGCAAAGCACCGCATAGGGATAACAGCTCCATCATTTTCGTCCGAAATCTGCAGGCACTTCACCCCATTTTGCTGTTTCCCATTTGATGACAGGATTTTGGTAAGCATGGGTGCGTAGCCACTGTTCGGCTCTTGTAATAATCTGATAAAGCGGTTCGGTTTGTGGGGTGCGTTTCAATTTTGTCTTACATTGTTTCTTTTTCACCCACAAAATGGCATTGTAGCTATCCGAGTAAATCGTTTTTTGTGTATCACCTTGCTTCTCTAACAATGCCAAGGCGTGTACGATAGCCAAAAACTCACCTATATTATTAGTGCCATGTAGGGGACCAAAATGAAAAACTTCAGCCCCCGTAGCCAAGTCTATCCCCCGATATTCCATTGGGCCGGGATTGCCCGAACATGCGGCATCCACAGCCCAAGCGTTTGCCTTTACCTCTAAGGGCAAGGGCAATACCGTGTCGTGTCGATAATCAGGAGGATTTACACAATTATCTTTCATCCGCCAGCTCTTTTCTACATTCTCTCTGGAACCTCGATACCTAACAATTGCATGGCATTCTTAATGGTTTTTGCCACATTCGCTGCAAGCACTAAGCGAGCTGTCTTTTCCTCTTCTGAATTGGCGTTAAGAATGCTGTAATCATGGTAGAACTGATTAAAATCTTTGGTCAGTTCGTAACAGTAGTTTGCAATACCACTTGGACTGTAGTCAGTGCCAGCCTGTTCTACCACGGCTTTATAGTCGTTCAGCTTCTGAATTAAGGCAATCTCTTTATCATTCAGAGGAGCATTTGTAGATAATTGCTGGGGCAGTTTTATGCCCTCTGCCTCGGCTTTCCGCATGATCGAACGGATACGCGCATACGTATATTGAATAAACGGTCCTGTGTTGCCGTTGAAGTCGATAGACTCTTCTGGGTTGAACAGCATGTTTTTGCGTGCATCTACTTTCAGGATAAAGTATTTGAGGGCTCCCAATCCAACAATGCGTGCAATGTCTTGTTTTTCTTGTTCGCTCATGTCATCAAACTTGCCCAACTCGTCACTGGTCTTGCGAGCATCGGCAATCATCTCTGCTATCAACTCATCGGCGTCGACAACAGTTCCCTCGCGGCTTTTCATCTTACCGTTTGGTAATTCAACCATGCCGTATGAGAAGTGTACCAACTCCTTGCCCCACTTAAATCCTAAACGGTCAAGCAAGATTGACAGCACTTGGAAATGATAATTCTGCTCGTTTCCAACCACATATATCATTTTGTCGATAGGAAAATCCTTAAAGCGCATTTCAGCTGTACCAATATCCTGCGTCATGTACACGCTGGTGCCGTCAGAACGAAGCAACAGCTTTTGGTCCAGTCCTTCTTTTGTAAGGTCTGCCCATACACTGTTGTCATCCTTTCGGAAGAACAGCCCTCTATTGAGTCCGTCTTCTACTTTAGCCTTTCCCTCGAGGTAAGTATCTGATTCGTAATATATCTTGTCAAAGCCTACGCCCAATGCCTTGTACGTCTCGTCAAAGCCAGCATAAACCCAACTATTCATTTTTTTCCATAACGTGCGTACCTCCTTGTCGCCTTGTTCCCATTTCACAAGCATGGCACGCGCCTCTTTCATCAATGCTGACTCTTCTTTTGCTTTGTTCTCTGCTGTCTCTTCGTCCAGCCCTTCGTCAGTCATATACTTGCTTTTCAGTGCTGCCAGTTCGGCTCTGTAATGCTTATCAAATGCCACATAGTAGTCGCCAATGAGGTGATCGCCTTTCTTTCCGCTCGATTCGGGTGTTTCTCCATTTCCCCATTTCTGCCATGCAAGCATGGATTTGCAAATATGGATGCCCCTGTCGTTCACGATGTTCGTCTTCACCACCTTGTTGCCGTTGGCTTCCATGATTTGTGCCAATGACCATCCCAACAAGTTGTTTCGCACATGTCCTAAGTGTAACGGTTTATTCGTGTTAGGTGACGAGTATTCTATCATCACGAGTGGCGAGTCTTCGGTTACTGGTTTTTCACCAAACTTCTCATCCGCATGAATGTCGTTCAATAGGTCTACCCATGCTTCTTTGGCAATGTTGAGGTTCAAAAAACCTTTCACTACATTGAAACTTGCCACCGCGGGACAGTCTCGAACCAATAGTTCACCGATTGCCTTTGCTGTATCTTCGGGCTTTTGTTTGGATATTTTCAAAAAGGGGAAAACCACTAAGGTGAGGTTTCCTTCAAAGTTACTCTTTGTTTTTTGTAGTTGTACCATTGACATTGGTACCTCTTGACCATAGAGTTCTTTCACTGAAGCAATGACCGAACTTGCAATTTGGTTCTCAATTTTCATGCTAATAAAAAATAAAATTTACTGACACTGAAACAATCTTCATGCTTAAAAAGCACACATATCAAACTTTTTGATGCTTTATCAATAGAAGAGTTATGCGCTGCAAAGGTACAACATTTAATTCAAAACAACTGGGTAACCGCTGTTTTTTATCCCACTTCCCACCCTCATCTCTTAAAATACAGTCAGTTGATGGTCGTACACCATGCGCTATACGCCATGCATTCGTGTGCTGACGTGCTGAACCTGCACCGTAACTTGATTCAAAAAGAATCATGCTGTTGGTTCCGAACAGCTCATTTGATCACACGATTCAAAAGGTTTCAACTCGCCCTGTTCTAAAAGATTACACCATTATGTGATGTTCGCAAACAGCAAATGGCTTGCTGTATGGCGACTATATCAAGTCTACCTCAAAGTTGGCTGCTTGTATTTGCATGTCCAATTTGCGCAGTTTCTTTGCGTATAGGTCTATTTCTTTGTTCAAATCCTTTACGTTAATGGTCGTTACGTATTTTATCTCCGACCGTGAATAGCGATCCATGCCTTGAGATGCCTGCTCAAACATATCGCGCAAAATGGAGATGCGCTTTGTGAGTACATCTCGTTCGGCTATCATATCGGTTAATGTTCGCCCATTATGCTGGGTTTGAATGTTTGTAATATTTATTTGCAACATCAACTTTTGGAGTTGAATGAGACAATCGTCCAACTCTTTTAGCAACTCGTCAGGATGCTCAGCGGGTTCATCTCCCTCTTGAATTTTAACGTTCTGTACCAACCGAGTTTTGAGTTGGTCTATCTTCTTTTGCAAATCTTTCCGAATACTTAGTGCTTCTGCTAATTTCATGTGGATGCGTTTAGATGGTTTTCATAAAAGAATTTTCGGACAACATTTCGCTGTCCTTCGTTTTGCCATGCGTTGAGCGTTTATTGATGTTGTACGTATTCAATATCTTCTACCCAACGTTTGGTATGGCGAAGATACAAAAAATAATTGAAACAGTCCTCCTTTTGGATGAACTTTCTGACTTATTCAATAAGATTTCTTTCTTGTATCAGCCGTAACTACAGTTCAAGGAATTTCTACTACCACTGCTTTTCCTGTAAACTTGTAAGGCTCGGTTGTGAGGACAGAGTTGTATTTTTCCACCTTTCTGCCATTGATATCGATGTCCTCGAGGGCAAAAATAAAGGTGGTGGTGTCCTTTTCGCTCTCTCCTTTGTGGACGACAGTAACCTTTGTTTTGTAGTCTTTACGGCAAATGACATTGAAATCGATAGCTCCACTATTGTTTACCGAACGAACACTTTTGCTCCCGTCGAACGCGAAAGGAAGGTCATTACTCAGTTGGTGCGCACGCCCATCTATATATAAGGTGATGTTTCCCTCAACAGGTAACAAAAAGCGTTGATAGTGTGAAAAGTCAGAAAAAGTACTTTCCGTGAGGTGAATCACCGCTGACGATATTCGCAGGTTGAAGTTTCTCTCTGCAAGACTACTGTCATGGGGGAGGATGAACAGCTCTCTTGTGATGCCGCCGCTCCATTTGTTTACCTTATAATCTGATTGTTGAATAATTTTGAACATCTTTTGTTGGTTTTGATGATAGAAAGATAGCTTTGTCCCAAAGTTCGAGTGAAAGCCACTTTCGCAATGAACGATGTGGCGAAGATACAAATAAAAATAAAAGGTACGCACTCTTTTCAAAGATTTTTATACGATGATGATGATGTGTTGGAAACTCTGAGTATTCACACTTGCAAAACCAAAAGTCGAAAAGGAAAAAAATATTGCACACTGCTCCGTATCTCAATTATTTGATTTATCTTTGCAGCAATCATTACACGTTATCAAACAAGGTATATATGAAAAAGACATTGCGAAATATTTTCTGCTTAGCTACTTTTGCGTTAGCGACATTATGCTCTGTTTCTTGTACGCAGAAGAAGTTCAACATCAATGGCAACATCGCACAAGCGAAAGATTCTACTTTATATTTTGAAAACATGGGGCTGAATGGTCCCAAGGTTCTCGACTCGGTGAAATTAGGCGAAGACGGTGCATTTAGTTTTAGTGAGAAAGCACCTGAGGCTCCCGAGTTTTATCGTTTGCGCATTGCTGGACAAATTATTAACCTGTCCATCGACTCTACCGAGACCGTTCAGGTAAAGGCTTCGTATCCAACGATGGCGTCACAATATGAAGTAAGCGGCTCTGACAACTGTTCGAAGATAAAAGAACTTACTTTGAAGCAAATGGGCTTGCAGGCTTTGGTGAACAACATTGCCCAAAATATCAACCTTACTTCCGAGGTCATGGACGACAGTTTGCACAAGGTCATGGCAGCTTATAAAAACGATGTTAAGCTGAACTACATTTTCAAAGAACCCATGAAAGCTTATGCGTACTTTGCCCTTTTCCAAACCATTCACTGGGGTGACGCCAATGTGTTGGTGTTCAATCCACGAACCAGTGAGGACGATATAAAGGTTTATGCAGCTGTTGCCACCAGTTGGGATACCTATTATCCACACGCAGAGCGAGGAGAGAACCTTCATAACATTGCGATTGAGGGGATGAAAGATGTGCGTATTATCCGCAACAACCAACAGAAAGTAATTGATGCCAGTAAGATGGCTACCACCGGTCTCATTGACATCGCCTTGCCCGATAACCGTGGAAACATTCGCAAGCTTAGTGATTTGAAGGGAAAAGTGGTGTTATTAGATTTTCATATTTTTGCCTCAAAGGAATCTACTCAACGTATTATGATGCTTCGAGAGCTGTATAATAAGTATCATGAGCGTGGTTTTGAGATTTATCAAGTATCGGTTGACCCCAACGAACACTTCTGGAAGACCCAAACAGCGGCATTGCCATGGATAAATGTGTATGCAGCCGAAGATGAGCAACAGCAAATACTGACCAATTATAACATACAATCCATACCTACGTTCTTTATCATTGATAAAAACAATACGTTGCAAAAGCGAGACGTACAAATCAAGAACATCAACGCAGAGATTGAATCGCTGTTATAAAATACTAAAAAGAAGGTAGAGTGTGCTCACGTATGGGGTAACTATCGCATCAACGGCAGGATGTTGATGCGCACCTTCAACACTTATAAAAGGCTATCAGACATTCCTTTGAGGAATTGATGATGGTCTTTTTTCGTTACGAAAGTTGTGAGCGATGATTTCTTTGGTCAATGTGAATCCCTTAACCTTATGGCGTCCAGAGATGTCTACCCCAGCATAATCCATCATGATGATACCCAATGCCCCTGTATGTGGAAGATTTTTTAGATAATGAATGACATACTGATTGGTGACGGAGGCGTTTTTCCTATAGCCTTCTGATGTTGCTATCCGCTCGCCTTGTACCACGACACTCTCTGCATAACCCGAAGTATGGTTAATAACAAGGGGGCAGTGCGCATTTTCTTGCTGCCTCGACATTGTAGAGAAGTCCAACAAACGCTTTATACTTTGGCATTTCAAGGCTACCGCTTGTTTCCCCTCGCTGGTGTCATAGAAGTCTTGCACATAGAGCGCACCCTGACTGTCCTCATGATATAATTCGCCTTTAGATTGCAGTGCAAAGCCGGGTTCGTGCGTCCAGCCACGTACATATGCGCCAATCGGTTTGTCCGCATACACATCTCTACTCAACAGTAAAATTTTTCCACGCATCTCGCCCAAGGTCAAATGGGGGTGATATGCAACAAACAAGTTTTCAAAAGCTGGGGCATGTAACAACTCTTTCATGAGTCCTGCCCAACGCTCATCATTCTTATCAGCACTGTTTTCGTGACGCATCAGGACAATAGCAAACTCCGATGGGTTCTTTCTCAACGAGTCGCGTAGCGTGGCAAGTGCCTCTTTCATGGAAAGACGTGTTTGCCATGTTCCATGAAAAATAACCAACGACGGATTACCAACGGAATCTATATGCACGGCAGGGCGCAAGTCAAACGCCCTAATTCCCGACTTCCATTGGTTACCCAAACTTACATCTTGAGTGAGCGCATATTGTTTGCCTGTCCTCTCGTCTTTTTCAACAAATCCGTTCCCCGTACAAGCATCGTGTGTCCCTGGAATAGACAGCTCGTAAAGAAACACATGATCGTTGATAGCGGCTAACCAATTCTCGGCAAACGCTGTCGTGGCAGTACTCAGTAAGAGCCATAGACAGCTCATAAAATATTTGTTCATGGGGCGAAACGTATGATTACAAGAAGAGTCATTAAAAACTACGTAGCCATGCTTGCAGATCCAAACGCATTTCTACGTGATATCTATACCTACTATCAAATCCATATCCATGCCCTCCAGAGGGATAAACGTGCAAAGAGGCAGGTACATCGTGGCGATATAGCTCAAAATAATAGTTCACACCATTTGCTGGTTGCACCACACTGTCATCGTCTGACAAAGCAATAAAGGCTCTGGGCGTGACACGTGTTACCTGTATGTCGTTGCTATATTCACGCTCCTCACGCTTGCTTGGCTTACGTCCCAACAAGTTGTCATGTGACTCTTTGTGGGTAAAGTCAGGCATCATCGTAATGACAGGATAAAACAAAATCTGGAAGTTTGGTTTGGCATCCCCTCTGCTATGTGTTGCAATGGTAGAAGCCAAATGACCTCCTGCCGACGACCCCATGATGCCCACATCGTTTCTGTTGATGTGCCACGACTGCGCATGCTGCCTTACCAGTCTCATGGCTTGCTCTGCATCACTGATAGGTGCTTGTGCTACCCCATTGGGTAGCCGATATTTTAGCACAATTGCCGCAATCCCCATGTCATTGAAGAATGGTGCCCATGCCGTACCTTCGTTTTCCATGGAAAGTTTGGCATAAGCTCCGCCAGGGCAAATCACTATGGCACGCCCCGTAGCACGCTTGGCATCTGGTAGATATATGCGCATCTTCGCCGTATCGGTATCCACACCAGTGGGATGGGGGACACGTCCGTTCCAGATGTTCATTTCTAAAACACGCTGTGCAGATGTGTTGATGGTGAGCGACAAGAAGAGAAAAATGGATAAAAGTTTATTTAGCTTCATGAGTGATTTTATTTTGAGCGTATGAAAGGAGTACACACAACGACAGGGGTTTGCAGGTCTTGTTAGCCTGAGTTCTATTTAGTTAAAATGGTACATCGCCCCTTGCTCCTCTCCAGAGAAAGTTATGTTTATCTTCGAGAGAAGCTTTGTGTCCACCTTTTGCAAAGATAATACGCATTCAGTTGACCTGCAAACAAAATTTCATCTTTTCACATATAAAAACGAATTGAAACAAAAAAGCAAACTTGTGTGGGTTTGCAGCTTGAGTGAAATGTATGAGGGGCTATTACATTTTAATGATGATTTGGTGAAGGCATCCGTTGCTTTTTGTCTTATTATTTTACCAAAAAACGACCATCTAAAATCTTCAAAATAGAAAAATTTAATAGGCAAACGACCAGCAAAAATGCGCTGATTTGAACAAAATAAACGTCTTTTCAGGCTGAAACATGTACTTAGCGGTCTTGGAAACACTCAATAGAGGTGTTATTCACATGCTTCAACGGCATTAAAACATGCAAATTGGACGCTTATCTCAATGCTTCAGTCGCAAAAGAGTGGTAAAATTGCAAAAAGAAAGAGATGATTTAAGTATAACAAATTCAATAACAACGGGTTACGAAACTTTCTTATATTTCGCGTATTTGCGACCAACTTTGCCCTTGGTGGATTACACGCGAGTTTTGAGAGGCACTTTGTAAAGAAAATTCAGCATTTAATTTCCTTTCATACAGCATACCAATCCTATATTACAAACGTTGTTTCGTTGGTGCCGTTCGGTGGAAAAATAGCTGTCGTTCACGAAAGAGCCGTGTGCAAAAAACTGAAAAAACATCTGATTGCTTGGGTGTGCCGTCATTTTTATTTAATTTTGCAGCCTATGGTATTGAATTATATTTGGGTAGCATTTTTCATCATTGCTTTTGTTATTGCTTTGTTGAAAATGATTTTCATGGGCGACATGGAAGTCTTTCCCGCTATGATGAACTCAACCTTTGACTCATCGAAAACCGCTTTCGAGATTTCTTTGGGCTTAACTGGAGTGTTGTCGTTGTGGCTTGGCATCATGAAGATAGGCGAGAAAGGTGGAGTGATTGCTGTCTTGTCACGCATACTTTCACCCGTGTTTACTAAACTCTTTCCCGACATCCCTAAGGGACATCCTGTTACGGGAAGTATTTTTATGAATATTGCCGCTAACATGTTAGGGCTTGATAATGCAGCCACACCGTTAGGACTCAAAGCCATGGAACAGTTGCAGACACTCAATCCCAAGAAGGACACAGCTACCAATCCCATGATTATGTTCTTGGTTCTGAACACTTCAGGACTGACATTGATACCTGTGAGTATCATGGTGTATCGGGCGCAACTGGGAGCAGCACAGCCCACAGATATCTTTATCCCTATCTTGTTAGCCACCTTCTTTTCTACTTTGGCAGGTATTGTCATCACCTCTCTTTATCAAAGAATCAATCTTCTCAATAAAGTGATGGTTGGTGTCTTAGGAGGTATGAGCGTACTCGTGGCTCTCATCATTTGGAGTTTTGGACAGATGAGTAAGGACACCATGAACGTGGTGAGTACCAGTGTGGCCAACATTCTGCTCATGACGATTATTGTGCTGTTTATCCTTGCCGGCTTGCGAAAGAGAGTGAATGTGTACGATGCTTTTATCGAAGGAGCCAAGGAGGGTTTTACAACAGCTGTACGAATCATTCCATATTTGGTAGCCATTCTCGTGGGTGTTGGTGTGTTTCGTGCATCGGGTGCTATGAACCTCTTGGTAGAAGGCATAGAGTGGTGTGTGGCATCTGTTGGCGGCGATACCGAATTTGTGGGAGCGCTACCAACAGCACTGATGAAACCGCTTTCAGGTAGTGGGGCACGTGGAATGATGGTGGATGCCATGACGACATACGGTGCAGACTCGTTTGTAGGACGTTTAAGTTGTATCTTTCAGGGGTCTACCGATACGACGTTTTACATCTTGGCAGTGTATTTCGGTAGTGTAAATATCCGTTATAGCCGTCATGCTGTGGTGTGTGGATTGCTGGCAGATTTAGCAGGAGTCATTGCGGCAATAGCCATTGCGTATCTGTTTTTTTAGTAGACAAGTTGACGAGTAGACAAGTTGACAAGTTGATGAGTTATTTAGTTTTTATGTTTTTGAGTTAAAAGTTTATAGAGAAATGAATTACATAGATTATCAATATTTCCCCATCGGCACTGAAGAAACAGCGGAATTGTCAACTTCTGAACTTGTCAACTAACCAACTAATAGACTTGTCAACTCGTCAACTTGTCAACTCGTCAACTAATAACAAAACACCATGTCAAATCTAAAGTCATTAGTAAAGGATACAGCCATTTATGGACTGAGTAGTATTGTAGGACGATTTCTCAACTACTTGCTCACACCACTCTATACCATAAAACTGGCATCTGCGAGTGGAGAATACGGCATCATGACAAATATGTATGCCATAACAGCCTTAATCCTCGTCATATTGACGTTTGGATTGGAGACTACCTTTTTTAGGTTTGCCAATAAGTCGGGGGAAAATGCGAATCGTGTGTATTCCTCTACGCTTATTACCGTGGGGGCAGGAGCTTTGGGGTTCTTCTTGTTAGTACTTTTGTTCCTTTCGCCCATTGCCTCGTTCATGGGTTATGCCCAACATCCATCCTACATTTGGGTGATGGCGCTCACGGTGGCTATCGATTCGTTCTTGTGCATTCCATTCGATTACCTTCGTTTTAAGAGTCGTCCTATCAAGTTTGCATCGATCAAAGTATTCATTATTGTTCTGAATATTTCGCTCAACTTGGTGTACTATCTGTTGTTTCCAGCCCTGTATGCTTCTCATCCTGAATTGATGTCTCATATTTATCAGCCTTCGGTAGGAGTGGGTTATGCTTTTTATATCAATTTGGCTTGTTCGGCACTCACCATACCTTTGCTCTGGAAAGAGTTGACCAGTGTGCCTTATCATTTTGATGCAGCCCTCATGCGGCGCATGCTTTCATACAGTTGGCCTATTTTAGTGTTAGGCTTGGCAGGTATATTGAATCAAACAGCTGATAAAATTTTATTCCCGCATATTTACAAGGGAGACGACAGTTTGATGCAACTGGGTATTTATGGAGCAGCCAGTAAGATAGCCATGATAATGGCGATGATCACGCAGGCTTTTCGATTTGCTTACGAACCCTTTGTGTTTGGCAAGTCTGAAGAGCAGGACAATCGAGCTACCTATGCCAAGGCAATGAAGTATTTTATTATCTTTACGCTCTTAGCTTTTTTGGTGGTTGTAGGTTATTTGGACGTGTTGCGTTATCTGATAGGAAAAGATTATTGGGCAGGATTGCAAGTGGTACCTATTGTCATGGCAGCCGAAATGATGATGGGCGTCTACTTTAATTTGTCCTTTTGGTATAAGCTGATCGACAAAACGATATGGGGGGCTTATTTCTCTGGCATTGGATGTGCGGTATTGATAGCGATAAATGTTATTTTTGTTCCTCGCTATGGCTATATCGCTTGTGCATGGGCTGGCTTTACTGGTTATGGTGTAGCCATGATTTTGTCGTATGTGGTGGGACAACGCAAATACCCAATCAACTATCCAATGAAGAGTATTTTTAAGTATGTAGCGTTAGCATTGGTATGT
Organism: Prevotella sp. TCVGH; assembly: GCF_023522295.1. Classification (NCBI taxonomy): domain Bacteria; kingdom Pseudomonadati; phylum Bacteroidota; class Bacteroidia; order Bacteroidales; family Prevotellaceae; genus Prevotella; species Prevotella sp. TCVGH. The sequence continues at coordinate 38,217 of NZ_QFFX01000019.1, forward strand.
TTTGCTGCCATGACGGTCTTCAACCAAATGCTCCCCAGCGCAGCAGCATTGGGGGTAAACACCTTATTGATATTGTTGTTCGTCTTGTATATTGTCAAGATGGACTTCCCATTATACCAATTGCCTGTTATTGGAAAATATTTTAAGAAATCAACTAAATAAAAAGAATGAAGAAATCAACATTACTCCTTGCCGGACTTCTTGCTGCTAATGTGGCAAGTGCCGATGAAGGCATGTGGACCTTGTACAACTTGCCGCAAGCTGTGTATGAACAAATGCAAGCAGAAGGATTTCAAATGCCTTATAATGACTTGTATTTTAGTGACCATGCTATCAAGAATACCGTTGTCAACTTTTCTGGTTATTGCTCTGGCGTTGTTGTGTCGCCTAATGGTTTGGTATTTACTAATCATCATTGTGGATTTGAAGGTATTCGCAGTCACTCCACTGTAGAACACGATTATATGAAAAATGGCTTTTATGCCAAGTCATACGAAGAGGAGTTGCCAAATAAGGATATGTTTGTAAGTTTTATGATTGAGCAGAAAGACATTACCGACAGGCTGAGAAAGTTAGACTTTGACAATCTCACCACCGAGCGACAGAACGCAATACTCGACTCGATACAGAACGCCATGAGCGACTCCATCAAACGCATTGACAAGACACTGCACATAGGGATTGACGCCTTCTACGAGGGCAACACTTACTATGCCACCACTTACCAACAGTTCAATGACCTGCGACTGGTATTTGCTGTGCCCAAATCAATGGGCAAATTTGGTGGCGAAACCGATAACTGGATGTGGCCACGGCAAACTTGCGACTTCTCTGTTTTCCGTATTTATGCTGATAAAAAGACGAATGGTCCAGCCGAATATTCTAAAGATAATGTACCTTATCGACCCAAATATTGGGCTTCTGTTAGTTTGCAAGGATATAAAGACGGGGACTATTCTATGACAATTGGTTATCCCGGGTCTACCAATCGTTATCTCTCATCCTATGGTATTCGTGAACGTAGAGATGCCTTGAACACACCTCGAGCACAGGTGAGAGGTGTAAAACAAGCCATTATGACTCGTCACATGCGGGCAGATGAGGGTGTGCGCATCAAGTATGATTCGAAGTTTGCGCAGAGTGCTAATTACTGGAAGAACTCCATCGGCATGAACAAGTGTATCGACTCCATCGGAATCATCAACCAAAAGCAGCAATACGAGCAGAAAATACGCCAATGGCAGCAGGAAACAGGGTACCTGAAGGGCAAGCTCAACTTTGATACCATGGCTCGACTTTACAATCAACGCCTCGATGTCATGAAGGCTTTTATGTTTTTCCGCGAGACGTTCGGCCGCACTAACGAGTTCACCAACCGTGCCATGAAGTTGAACAATAAGGAAATACTCGGCCCCAAAAACAATCCCAAGAAGCAGTACATCCTCTTCAAGGACAACAGTGACGAGTGGGATGCAGCCTTAGATAAGGACGTATTTGCCGCACTCTTGAAGAATTATCAAGACAAAGTAGAACCGAAGTATTTGCCAAAATTCTATCAAACCATTGCTAAAAAGTTTGGTGGAGACTGCAAACGCTATGTAGAGTATCTGTATAAAAAGTCGTTCTTGATGAAGAACGGCAAGCGAATCTACACCAACAAGAAAAGCTACCAGCGTGACCCAGGTGTCGTGTACAGTCTTGATTTGCTGGAAATCATGGGGCAACTTTCTGCTGATAAGTCTCAGTACGAAGACAGTATTGCCCTACAAGAGAAGTATCTGTGTGCTGCCAAGCTGCGCATGGAGGAGGATATGCCGCATTATTCGGACGCCAACTTTACCATGCGGTTGAGTTATGGACAGGTTGGAGGCTTCTTGTTAGGCGGTAAACCTTCGGGCTATTACACTACAGCTGAAAGCATGGTGGAGAAAATGAATCGTGCCAATGAGGTGTATGAGTATCAGGCAGAACCTGTGATGAAAGAAATATTGAGTGCTGACAATTTTGGGAAATATCAAGACAAGCACACAGGTAAGATGCAATTATGTTTCCTTACCAACAATGATATAACGGGTGGAAATAGCGGAAGTCCTATGTTTGATGGAAAGGGACGGCTCATCGGACTGGCTTTCGACGGCAATTGGGACAGTCTTTCGAGTGACATCAACTTCGATACTCGCTTAGCTCGCTGTATCGGAGTAGACATTCGTTATGTGCTTTTGATGATGGATCGTTGGGGACATGCGGATCGTTTGCTTCAAGAAATCAACGCTCAGTAAAGCTATGGTGGCGTGATAGCTAGTATCTCTGTGCTTCGTCATGAACGATTTGACAGCCGCTTGTATTCAAGAAAAGGTGCATCATTCTAAAAAAGTCCTCGATATTTGTAACACAATCAGTGTTTTCTACGTCTGATAGATTAGAACACCTCAACGGTAGCGTGTCTTTGAAATCGTATAACATAAACAGTTAAAAATTAAAACGTATGAAAAAAGTGATGATGATGGCAGTGTTGGCATTCATGGCCATGTCTGTTCAAGCTCAAATGTCGGTAAACGGTTTGATGAAAAAGTACAAAAATTCGCCCAAGGCAGAATATGTACATGTGCCGAAAGTGATGATAACTCTTGCCAAGGCGATAAAGACTGGCGATGCCGATGACTATACGAAATACCTCAAGCACATTGACAGTATCAAAGTCTTGGATATGGAGGATTGCTCAAATGCTGTCAAACAACAGTTTCTTAAGGATGCCGATCAACTGAAAACAGCAGGGTATGAGGTGTTGATGACAGCAAAAGAAGCAAAAGAGCAAACCGTTATCTTGACAAAGAGAAACAAAACGGGAATTAAAGAGCTTGTCATCGTGGATTCGGATGATGACGATGCGTCGTTAATTCAAATCTTGGGGAATATCAAGAATTCAGAGATACAGAAGATTATTGCGGAGGAAAAGAAAAAATAGGTAGCTTCCCAACCCACTCAACCTTACAAGCTGTATGGATGCCTCACAATTTAAGCAGTGTTTCTTGCCATGCCATGAGCAATTGTTTCGCATGGCATGGCGACTCACAGGAAACATGCAAGCTGCCGAAGACTTAGTGCAAGAGACCTTTCTTAAATTGTGGATGAAGCGTGATGAGTTAGCTACCATCGACTCGTACGAGGGTTTTAGCGTCACCATCTTAAAGCATTTGTTTTATGATGAGCAGCGGAAACGGCGCTTGCAAACAACTCCTCAAGCATTGGAGCAATTGCAAATACCACATCCTGATGACACGGCAGGAGCGTTTGAGGAAGAAGACAGCGAACGTTTCATCATAAAATTGATACGTCAATTGCCTAAGAAACAGCAGCAAGTAATGCTGCTTAGGGATGTGGAAGGATTTGACTATCAGGAAATAGAGAAGCTAACAGGACAGAAGACGGTGCATGTTAGAGTGCTATTGAGTAGGGCACGAAAACAAATAAGACAACAACTAAAGGAGATGATGCAAAATGGAAAGTAATGAACTTAAAAAACTTGTGGAACGTTTCTATGAAGGACAAACCACCGAGCAAGAAGAACAATTGCTGCAACATTATTTCCTTGACGGTGATGTGCCACCCGAATGGGCAGTAGAACAGCAGTTGTTTAAGCAGCTGTATCAAGCGGATGTTCCTGTTCCTGAATATCTCGAACGGCAATTGTCGCAACAAATAGACGGTTGGAACAAGATAGAGAAGCTGTCTGAACGAAAAGCACGCACGTTCACTTTACGCTGGATAGTTGGCGTAGCTGCTGGCTTGTTGCTTCTTTTCTCGGTGGGTTTGTTGGTTCACTCCCAACAAAAAGAGGATGAAATAGCAGCACAACGAGAAATAGTGAACAATCCTCAAGATGCGTATGCCGAGACAGAAAAGGCACTTCTAAAGTTTTCTAATACTATCAATAAAGGCTTAAAACAATTCGAAAATGAAACAAGATAACAACTCTCTGATGCCATTAAAGCGCATCCTGTTCGTTCTTACTCTGGCAATGAGCAGCATGTATAGCGTAGCACAAGACCAATTGTTTAAACAGTTTGATGATGCCAAGGGGGTGAGTACCGTTTATATTTCGCCCACAATGTTCAGGTTAATGCCCAAGTTGGAGTTTGGGGATAAGGATATTACGAAGATTGCCTCTAAACTAACCAAACTACAAGTGTTAGAATGTGAACGCCCGTCGTTGATACCCACCATCAAGAAGCAAGCCACCAACTACTATAAGACCAATAAATACGAAGTAGTGATGAAGATTAAGGATAAAGATGAACGCACCACTATTTATCTTAAATCGTATGGAAAGAACAACAATGAGTTCATTTTGATGAACGAAGAGCCAAAAGAAATTACGATTATACAGCTCGTGGGACATATCACTTTAAGCGAAATTAAAAACATTGCCAAGTAAGCTGTAATGGTATCAATGAACATTCGTCTCTCCCGTGATATGTTTTGATACATACAGAAAATGAATGGAATTTGTTGAAAAAACACAAATAATAGGAGTTTTGTTCGTTTGTTCCCTATTATTTTTTTATCTTTGCGTGGTTTTGTAACTGTATGCGACTAACCTCATTAGTTCTGATTGCCGTCATGAGGCAATTGATTCTTTATATCATTTAGCGCATTAAGTTACAATAGAAGATGATTTTTTAGATGTTAGACAAAACAATAAAGTTTTTTATTTTTTTTAGATGAACGTAATTACGAAAACAGTTCAATTGCCTGATGGCAGAACCATCAGCATTGAAACCGGGAAAGTTGCAAAACAGGCCGATGGCTCAGCGGTAGTTCGCTTGGGTAACACGGTGCTCCTCGCAACTGTTTGTGCAGCAAAGGATGCAGTTCCCGGAACAGATTTTATGCCTTTGCAAGTTGATTATCGCGAGCAGTATAGTGCCGCAGGTCGTTTCCCCGGTGGATTCACCAAACGTGAAGGCAAGCCAAGTGACAATGAGATATTGACATCTCGATTAGTGGACCGTGCGCTTCGTCCATTATTCCCATCCAATTATCACGCAGAAGTGTATGTACAAATCATGCTCCTTTCTGCCGATGGTGTAGATCAGCCCGATGCTTTGGCTGGTTTGGCAGCGTCAGCAGCCATGGCATGTTCAGATATTCCTTTCGATTTCTATATCAGTGAAGTTCGTGTAGCACGCATCAACGGTGAATATGTGGTGAACCCAACATTTGAACAGATGAAGAGTGCGGACATGGATTTGATGGTAGGTGCCACCAAAGACAATATCATGATGGTGGAAGGTGAAATGAATGAAGTGTCTGAGCTTGACCTTATTGAGGCTTTGAAGGCGGCACATGAAGCTATTAAACCGATGTGTACCGTGCAAGAGGAGTTGAATAAGGAATTAGGTAAGGATGTGAAGCGTGAGTACGACCATGAGGTGAACGATGAAGATTTGCGTCAGCAAATGAATGATGAGTTGTACCAACCAGCCTATGATATTACCAAGCAGGCTCTGCCCAAGCAGGAACGTCACGATGCTTTCGATAAGATTATAGCCGACTTCCTTGAAAAATATGATGCAGCACATGCAGATTTGACGGAAGAAGAGTTGGAAGAGAAGCATGCGGAGGCTGCACGCTATTACGATGACGTGTTGAAAAATGCGATGCGTCGTTGTATTTTGGACGAAGGTAAGCGTTTGGATGGCCGCAAGACAGATGAGATTCGCCCGATATGGTGCGAAGTGAGTCCGCTGCCCATGCCTCACGGAAGTGCTATCTTCACTCGTGGAGAAACACAATCGTTATCAACTTGTACGTTAGGAACCAAGCTTGACGAGAAAATGGTAGACGATGTCTTGGACAAGAGTTACCAGCGTTTCTTATTACACTATAACTTCCCACCATTCTCTACTGGTGAGGCTAAGGCTCAACGTGGTGTTGGACGCCGCGAAATAGGTCATGGACACTTGGCATGGCGAGGATTGAAGGGACAAATTCCTGAAGACTTCCCTTACACGGTGCGCTTGGTGAGCCAGATTTTAGAGAGCAATGGCTCTTCTTCTATGGCGACTGTTTGTGCTGGTACATTGGCGTTGATGGATGCAGGTGTTCCTATGAAGAAGCCTGTAAGCGGTATTGCGATGGGCTTGATTAAGAACCCAGGCGAAGACAAATACGCCATTTTGAGTGATATCCTTGGAGACGAGGACCACTTGGGGGACATGGACTTTAAGACAACTGGAACAAGAGATGGCTTGACAGCTACGCAGATGGATATCAAGTGCGACGGTCTGAGCTTCGAAATCTTAGAAAAAGCATTGATGCAAGCAAAGGCTGGGCGTGAACACATCCTTGGCAAGATGCTCGAAACCATGCCTGAACCACGTCCAGAAATGAAACCTCAGGTGCCACGTATCGAAGCTTTTGAGATTCCTAAGGAGTTTATTGGTGCTATTATTGGTCCTGGTGGTAAGATTATCCAGCAGATGCAAGAAGATACTGGTGCCACGATTACCATTGATGAGGTGGATGGTGTAGGAAAAATCCAAGTGAGTGCACCTAATAAAGAAGCCATTGACTCGGCTATTGCTAAGATTAAAGGCATTGTTGCCATTCCAGAGATAGGAGAAGTTTACGAAGGAACCGTTCGCTCTATCATGCCTTATGGTTGCTTTGTGGAGATACTTCCTGGCAAAGACGGTTTGTTGCACATCTCTGAAATTGACTGGAAGCGTCTTGAAACTGTTGAAGATGCAGGCATCCATGAAGGTGACAAGATTAAGGTGAAACTGTTGGAGATTGATCCTAAGACAGGCAAATACAAACTTTCTCGCAAGGTATTGTTAGAAAAGCCCGAAGGATATGTAGAGCGCGAACGTCGCCCACGTCCTGAACGTCGAAACAATATGAACAACGAGCGTCGCCCACGACGTGATGATGACAATGGCTATCACCACCGTAACAATGGTGGATATGGCGATCGCCCACAGCGTCGATTTGAACATCATGACGATAATGTAGATTCTGTTGATAATACATCTAACGATTTTTAATAGAAGAACAATACTTCATCAAGCACATCATATATGAATATTGGTGTACTTGACGAAATGATAAAAACTAAAAATAGTAAGTAGCATCATGTTACTTACTATTTTTTTTGAGTACTATATTTAGCTACTCAATAGCTTTCCTTCACTTTTTAGGAATTGTTTTGGCGCACGACTCTTTCGTGGAAGAGCGATATTTGAACCGCAAAAACCACCCACCAAATAGTGTGTGTAGGGTTGGAGATACGCTGTTTTGGAAGATGATAAATGCTGAATTTTCTTTACAAAGTGCCTCTCATAACTCGCGTATAAACCACCAACAGTAAAGTTGGTCGCAAATACGCGAATTATGAGCAACTTTCATAACCGATTGTTATTGAGCGTGTTATATTGAAACCGTCTCTTTTCATTCCCATTTTTAGCACTTTTTGGCGACTGAAGCATTGAGATAAGCCTGCTATTTGCATGCTTTAATGCCGTTGAAGTATGTGAATAGCACCTCTATTGAGTGTTTCCAAGAGCGTAAAGTCCATGTTTCAGCTTGAAAAGACGCCTCGTTTGTGAAAATCAGCTCATTTTTGCATTTCGTTTGCCTATTAAAATTTTCTATTTTGAAGATTTTAGATGGTCGATTTTTGGTAAAATAAAAGGACAAAAACATTGTTTTGAAGGTGCATTTCCAACTGACTTACTAAGTTGAGAAATCGTAGTCATGTTACGGCAGAAATGCACAAATTATGTTTTTGTCTCCTTTATGTTGGTCGTTATTCAGTTGCTTGTTGCAGTATGTACGCATCAACGATAATGAGATTACTTGATGCGTTCGTTCCGCAAGAATTCTTCGAAGCTGTCCTGATAGCCGTTGAAAATATTGATGTCAACATCGCTTTTGATGCCTTTTACTCTCCCGTCAGGACTTAGCTGCCACATCACCAAGTGAACGTTAGGTTTGTATTCGCCATAACGTGCTATCCAAACATTGTAGTTTTTCATGAGGTCTGGTGCTTCGGGCAGGTATTTATTGACAAAAATCTGACTGATATATAAAATAGGTTTTACGCCTACATGCTTTTCTACTAATTGTAGCCATGCTCTCACCTCGTTAAACATCGCCTTTACTCCGCCCATCTTAGCGATTTGACTGGGATAAGGCTCCACATCAAGGACTGGAGGAAAGTCTCCCTTTTGAAAGAGAGTGTTGCGCAAAAAGTACTTGGCTTGCGCCTTTCCACTGGTCAGGGTAGAGAAGAAGTGATAAGCACCACAGTGGATTCCGCTTCTTTTGGCAGCCCGATAATCGCCCTTATAATATCTGTTTCGTATCGTTGTACCTTCTGTAGACTTAATATAGCAGAACGAAATGGGATAACTCACAGTGCCACGGATGTGCTTCTTGCTAATTGTTCCCAAATGAGTAATGCGGAGTTGATTCCAATAGATGGGGTAATACTTTTTGCCTATTTTGTGTTGATGGCGTGAAATGTCGATGCCATAGATGCGTTGCTCCGTATAAACCAGTCGCTCTCCAAGATAGCGGTCAGCTTTCCATTCGCCTAAACGCAACTTTTTAGGCGATGAGGCGAAGCCAAATCCGCTACGTTCGCCTTGCAACCAATAGCCATGATAATAAGTTTCGTCGGTAGATGTGTAGCTGCCAGCGCCATCGGGTTGCCCTTTCTGATTGAGTTGCCCCGTATATACGCCATCAGAATCGGTACGAGTACCATGGATTAAGGTGTTTGCTTTCCATAAACCAACGATTCGTTGACCGCAGCTATCGTAACTAACACCTTTGCCTTCTCGTTTGCCGTTGACCCACTGCCCTGCATACACGACACGACCATGATAGCGCATTTCACCATAACCCTCATATTTTCCTTTGACCAGCGTGCCACGGTAAGTATAGCCACGCTGTTGTGAAACAACTTGTACATCAGGGTGTATTCTGCTGCATGACATGCAGAGAGAAAGGACGAAAAACGTTACGAATGTGGGTAGCGATGAATGTAAGTAGAATTTCATGGCTTTCCCTCCTTGCTGAATAAGTCGAGTAATTGGGTTCGATCAATGACGTGTTTCCCTTGTGTGATGCCTATCAAACGACCGCCAGAACTAAAAACTGGAGAACCAGCACCTGCCAGCACTGTTGGTAAATTGTGTTGGCGGTCGTGGAGAACGGTTGAAATGATGCAGCAATGCGCTTTTTCTGTTGCCAATTCTGGTATGCCGAGCCCACCATAACCTACTGCCAGTGCATCTCCTTTGCTTTTCGCCTTCCACGGCATAATAGAGAAAGGAACTGCACCTGTTGGTGTTGTTTGCGTTGTTGTTTGCAGTAGCACTGTTTGCTGTTTTGCTGAGGCGTTGATTTCTACCATGTAGACATGCTGGCGTTCGTCTTTTCTGTTGTTGTAGTGAGCGGTATAGCTCGTTTTGTGGAAGATGCGAATTTGTTTGCTTTTCTGAATCGAATCAAGAATGCTCAACAGGGCTTTTGCTTGTGCTGCCCTATTTTTTATTTCGTCGGTGTATCCTGCCACCGTATTATATCCTTCGTCATGTACATTATGTATGCGGAGATAGTAATTGAGTTCTTTCAGTCGAGACTGCAAGCGGCGTATTCTCTGCTGGTTTCTCGCTTGTTCTTTTCTTATCAATGTACACGCATCGATGCCGACAGCTTTGTTGACATTGGTTTTGATAGTGACCAATCTACCATGACACGAGGGAATTACGGCATATCGGTTGAGCCAAACTCCCGTAGAGTAGGTTGTTAGGGTGGAAGAATCACGATGAACGGAAAGGCGATTCAAGCTCGAATCGGATGAGATGTCCGCAAAAAACAAAACTTTTTTGCCATTGCATACAATTTCGTACCATGACTTACTTTCAATGACAGCCACTGCACGTTTCATTTGTTGTCCAGAGGAGGGCCAACAAGTCCATGTCACCCACGTAATGACGAATAATAGTGCGATGACCAAAGCTATCAGCTTCAAGCGGCTGATGTTGCAAAGTTTCTGTTTCATGCACTGCAAAGTTACCCTAAAAAGCAGATAGTGCAAAAAGATACTTGCCTTATTTTTATTTCTTTCGTATAAAAATAGTGGCACACAACAGGACTGCACTTGATGATAAAGCAGCTGAATGTAGGCGATGCTGTTTTTATGTTCGCCCCAGTAAATAAAATGACATGGAGGGGTGAGCATCTATCTATCACACGAAGCGCATCTGCAATTAGGCAATGAAATGGTGCATTTTACTCTTTTTTATCATTTTTCAACGGCAGAAACTTCTATTTTTCAATAATTTATGGTATATTTGTAACAAAGACTTCTGATATAACATTTTAAGGAAGACTTTTCTTCTAAAGAAAAAAATCAAATATGAAAATGAAGACGAGTAGAACTTTTTTGGATGCCATTGCGCATCGTCGTAGTTATTATGCGTTAAAAAATGAGTCGCCAATCTCTGATGACGCCATCCGTGAGATAGTTGAGTGTACAATCAAGCATGTTCCTTCACCCTTTAATAGTCAGAGTACTCGGTTGGTAGTGCTACTGGGTGAGTATCACCAAAAGGTGTGGGAACTTACAAAAGACGTATTGAGAGAGCGAATCGCTCCCGAGAAGTTTGCGCAAACAGAGCAAAAGATTAACGCTTCATTCCAAAGCGGATACGGTACGATTTTGTATTATGAAGACCAATCGGTAGTGCGTGGATTGCAAGAAAAGTTCCCCTCGTATGCCGACAATTTCCCCATTTGGTCCGAACAAACGAATGGTATGCATCAGCTAACTTTGTGGACAGCACTCGAAGATGCTGGTTTCGGTGCTTCAATACAACATTATAACCCGTTGATAGACGGGGTAGTAGCCAAAGAGTTTCAGATACATCCTGATTGGAAGTTGCGCGCTCAAATGCCATTTGGTGTCCCAGCAGCAGAGCCAGAGGAGAAAACTTTTGAACCTCTTGACAAGCGACTTCGCTTCTTGAAGTAGTAGTAATAAATTGATTATCAATTACCAAAATTGTTCTGACCATTTCAGTTTCGAACAATTTTGGTTTCTTCAAGTGGACTTCTTCCCTTCTGTTGCTTCTTCGCTTAGTGCTTATTTTGTGTTCCTTTGTTCGTTACACTTTTAGCACCCGATAGAATTTGGTTATATTCTTCTTTATTTTTCAGCAGTCGTATGGCTTCTTTTGTTTGTTTGTCGTATTTTAAGCCGTTTTGAATAGCTCCGCCTTGAAAGTAATAAGCCGTTAGAATATCAGCCGATATGATTTGTTTCAGTTCATTTTTGTTCAATTCCAAATCTTTTGCAACATCATGAGTCAGTTTCTTCTTGAGTGCTGCAAATTCTGGTTTGGCGTCTTCATAGTATCCTTCAAACTTAGCTATCTTTTCCAATTCCTTTAACATCTTCTCGGTTCCTGGGTCATAAGTGAACTTATTTTTGAGAACCTGCTGCTTAAATTCGTTGAATTCAGCATCTGTTAGTTCGAATTGATTTGCGGGTGCAATCGTCTTGTGTTTGGCAATATAGTCAATCACGTAGTTGAACATCGTTTCAGTACTATCGCCATGTTGCAAATATGCCGAAATATTGGCAATGGTATCGGGCTTGATTTCTACATCTGGCATAATGCCTCCACCGTCTCTCACCTCACGACCATTTTTGGTATAAAATACCCTTGTCAGTGAATCGGGAAGTTGAGTATTGAGGGTTTTCCCTTTCTTGTGTTTGTAGTTAATGGCTTGAATACATCGACCACTGGGTATATAATAATGTGCGGTGGTCACTTTCATGTTGCCATTGTAAGGAACTTGCACCGTCATCTGTACCAAACCTTTGCCGAATGTGCGAGTTCCTACAATGACAGCTCGATCTAAATCTTGCAGACTGCCACTGGTAATCTCACTGGCACTCGCTGTCATGTTGTTTACCAAGACAACCAATGGCATGATTGTATCTACAGGCTCCATGCGTGTCTTAAAGGCATGGTTTGCACGTTTCAACTTTCCTTTGTTGGTGACGATGGTGACATCTTTTGGTACAAAGATGTTCACAAGGTCAACTGCTTCTTGTTCAGAACCGCCACCATTGCCACGCAAGTCGAGTATCATGCCTTTTGCGCCTTGCTTTTTCAGGTCAATGAAGGCTTTACGCACCTCTTTGGCGCAATCTTCGTAATATTGGAAAAGATTGATGTATCCAATGTCCGAGGTTAGCATGCCATAAAAAGGAATGACAGGCATTTGGATAGAGCGGCGTTTTACTTTGAACGTCATTATCTTTCCTGTGGAAGGTCGCTTTATCTTTAATAGGAAAGTAGAACCGGGTTCGCCTCGAAGGTGCTCACTCACATACTTCGTATCTTTACCAACCATGGTAGAATCGTCAATCTGAAGGATGATATCCCCCTTTTTTAGACCCACTTCAGCAGCTGGCATCTGTGCATAAGGCTCGTCAATAACAGCATTTTTGAGTTGTAGATGATAGCGTATCAAGGCTCCTATGCCGCCATATTTCCCTGAGATAAAGCGTTTAAGCTCCTGTGTCTCACTCGCTGGATAATACTCTGTATACGGATCTAAACGATTCAGTATCCCCTTGATGCCATCACCAATGACTTCATTGGCATCAAGCGTATCAACGTACATCAAGTCCAGATTCTTATAAACTGTATTGAAGATTTCTAAATTTTTCGCAGTTTCAAAGAGGTGATTTTTGTCTTCCTGCCCATAAGTAAGCGTGGGCAGTATGACTACCAATAAGAGAGATGTCAATATTTTTTTCATTCTACATGATTTAATGATGAGCAAAGATAATATTTTAACCTCATAATGAGGCTTTGATTCACAAAAATTTGTCCATTTTAAGGTACGACGATTATTTTTTTTCAAAAAAGTTTGCAAGTTTCAAAAAAACGTTCTACCTTTGCATCCGCAATCGAGAATACGAATTGCACAAAATGCTTCAATAGCTCAGTTGGTTAGAGCACCTGACTGTTAATCAGGGGGTCGTTGGTTCAAGCCCATCTTGAAGCGCACAGAGCGGAAGTCCTATCAAAAGGGTTTCTGCTTTTTCTTGATAAGAAAATATGGGGCCAGTGGCTACTCATTTATATATCTTCTTGCGTTAGACTTATTATTCGTCCAGCAAATAACTTTTATTTCAGTATTATTTTTCTATCTTTCCTCCAAACTCCAATTTTATTTCTTTGTGCTATTGGTCCGTAAATCACAGTTTTTATGGGTCAGTCGTAAAACCCAGTTGCACCCCTCCTCTCATGCACATAATTTCATAAGCCTGTAAAGGAAGAAAGGAATATCCGTTACTCCCCTGAACTGTGCCCTGAAGGCTTTGACTTTTGCGTTGAAGGATTCAGCATTGGCATTTGTGGCTCTGTTGACAAAGAAATTGAGTATGGTATCATAATGGTTCTTAAAGGTGTCAATCACCGTATAGAAGTTGTCCACCCCCAACTTCTCTACCTCGTTAAACCACTTAGCCAGTTTCAGCCTTGCCGCGTCCTTGATGCTTCTTGCATTATAAATATCGGTAAGTTCCATGGCCAGATCATAAGCTTTTTTGAGTTCCGGGTAGTTTTCAAAGATTATTTTCGCCCTTAGCCTTTGCGATTCCGTCCACTTGGACTTGTGTTTAGTCAGTATAAACTTCGCCCTGGCAAGTAGTTGCTTGCGTGTGTCACCGTTGCTATATCTGAATGGCTTGTAGGTTTCATTCTTGGCTTTGGCTTCCTTCATCTCCTCATTTTCTCTGTCCCTTGCCATCCACCGGTAGGCTATGCGCATGTCGTCCAAAGCGTCATAGTAAAGTTTCTGCACATGAAACCTGTCACTGGTGATGAGTGC